>DATHLI010000211.1:0-17760 GCA_035488355.1 bacterium
GATCGGGACCGGTTTGCCCGAATCCGGAGATGGCGCAGTAGATCAGCCGCGGGTTCCGGCGGCGCAGGACGTCATCGCCGATGCCGAGCTTGGTCATCGTCCCCGGGGTAAAGTTCTCCACCAGGACGTCGGCCCGGTCGATGAGTTTGAGGAAGATCGCCACCCCGTCGGGGTGACGGAGGTTCAAGGTCAGGCTCCGCTTGTTGCGGTTCACGCTGAGGAAGTAGATGCTCTCGCCCCCTGCAAACGGCGGGCCCCAGGCGCGGGCCCCGTCGCCTTCGCCGGGAGGCTCGATCTTGAGGACGTCGGCCCCATAGTCCCCGAGCATCGCGGTCCCGAAGGGGCCCGCCATGAACCGCGTAAGGTCCACGACCCGGGTCCCCTCCAGCGGCGCAGGTGCCGGCGCGATGTGACCTGGCGGTCTGCTCTCCACGTTCGCCCCCCTGCGTTCAGGCCTGCCTGCCCCGGCACCCGGTCCGGGGTCTCAGGCCCGGATCGGCAACGGCGGTGGCGAGAACATAAGGCCGGCGGCACACTACTGTGCCGCCGGCCTTTTATTACGTCCTTGCCCCGACTCCACCTTCGTGGAGTCTCACTCCACCCAGCGGGAGGTCAATCTCCCTGATCGGCAGGCGGTCGGGGGTTCGCCGGGAGCAGGGGCCGCCTCGGGCCCTGCTCCGTCACTGCTTCGGTGGCGTCTCCCGGTCGGTACCAGTGTTCCGCCTTGATCGGCGGACGCGACGTCGCATCATCCGCCCCTCCCCTTAGGTAGAGTCGCCGGGTGGGTCCCCGGCGCCGATCTCACTGTCATTGTACCCCGCGTCCCTCCACTGTCAACATCGACAGAGTCATCACGGGGCGGCCGGCGAGTTGACATCCAAACGCCGCGTCTGGTATAAGTAACCAAGCACCTCGACGTGCGCGAGGCCTTGACGCCGACCCGCTTTGCGGTCGGCGTTTGATTTTTTGGCCCGCTGGCGATGATGCACCCCTTGCGGGTGCAGGCCGTGGACTGCCCTGCAGCAGCAACCCCGCCCATCGCCTACGGATGGACCCAGACGAGAAAGGAGGGAGGCCGTTGTCGCCGGCAGGACAATTGAACGGAGCGGATCTCGCATGGATGATGACATCCACCGCGCTGGTGCTCTTGATGACGCCCGCGCTGGGATTCTTCTACGGGGGAATGGTCGGCACCAAGAACGTGCTCAATACGATCCTCATGAGCTTTACCACGCTCGGGTACACGCTCGTCGCCTGGGCGCTCGTCGCCTACTCCCTGGCCTTCAGCCCCGGAAACGCCATCATCGGTGACCTCAGATGGGCGTTCCTCAAGGGCATCGACCTGGCCGGCAGCCAGCCGCTTGGGCCCACCATCGCGCACGTCGTCTACATGGCCTTTCAGGCGACGTTCGCCATCATCACGGTGGCCCTGATCTCGGGCGGCATCGTCTCCCGCATGCGCGTCAAGGGGTACCTCCTCTTCATCACGTTGTGGGTGATCTGCATCTACGGGCCGATCGCCCACTGGGTCTGGGGCGGCGGGTGGCTCGGCGCGATGGGAGCGCTGGACTTCGCCGGCGGGACCGTGGTCCACGTCAACGCCGGCATGGCCGCGCTGGCGGCGGCGCTCGTGCTGGGCAACCGGACGAACCACGGCCGCCAGGCGTTCCTCCCGGGGAATGTGCCCTTTGTGCTCCTGGGGGCGGGCCTCCTCTGGTTCGGCTGGTTCGGGTTCAACGGCGGGAGCGCGGTGGCGTCCAACAAGTACGCGGCGCTGGCCTTCACCAACACGTTTCTCGCCCCAGGCGCCTGCATGGTCGTCTGGTCCATGCTCGATCTGACGCGCACGGGCAAGGTCACCGCCATGGGCGTCGCCACCGCCATCGTGGTGGGGCTCGTGGCGATCACCCCGGCCTCCGGGTTTGTGCCACCGTTCTGGGGGCTCGTCCTGGGCGGCCTCGCGGCGCTGCCGAGCTACTACGTCATCCTGTGGCGGGCCAGAACACGGGTGGATGAGTCACTGGACGTCTTCGCCGGCCACGCCGTCGGGGGGGCCACCGGCGCGATTCTGACCGGCGTGTTTGCGGTCAAGGCGTGGAACGGCGCGGCGGACGGATTGATCGCGGGGAATCCGCATCAGGTCGTGATCCAGGCCATCGCGGTCGCCGGAGCAGCCGCCTACAGCTTCTGCGGCACGTTCGCGCTGCTGAAGATCATTGGCCTCGTGACGTCGCTGCGCGCCAGCACGCAGGAGGAGGCCTTGGGCATGGATCCGACGCAGCACGGCGAGGAAGCCTACACCAGCGGCGAAGGGGCGATCCTCGTGCTGCCGGACGCCGGCCCCGAGCCGAGCCTGGAAGCCGCGGAGGCGAGAGCATGAAACTCATCGTGGCGATCGTCCGTCCGGACAAGGTGAACGATGTGCTCGAGGCGCTCTATCGCGTGAAGGTGCGCGGGCTCTCACTCAGCCGCGTGCAGGGGCACGGGGGCGAGCTCGAACGCGTGGAGACCTACCGCGGCACCACGGTCAAGGTCGACCTGAACGAGAAGGTCCGGTTTGAGATCGGGGTGTCGGACCACTTCGTCGAGCGGACCGTCCGGGCGATCATGGCCGCGGCCCGCACCGATGAGGTGGGAGACGGCAAGATCTTTGTCCTGCCGGTGGAGAAGGTCTACCGGATCCGCACGGGCGAGGAGGATACCGACGCGGTGACCCCGGTCGGCGTCGCGTAAGGCCCTCGCCCGGCGGGCAGTGCGAGGAGCCGGGGGGCGGTCCACGGAAGACACCTCTCCGTGGCCGCCCCCCTCCCTCTTCCCAGGATTTCCCGCCGCTAGGCGCAAAACCCCATCCATGTCGCATGTTGCTGTGGCGGCTCCCGAGGACGGGCCGAGACGGGCGCTGGCCGGCCGCGGGCCGGCACGGCGGCGCCGCGAGATCGCCGTGGCGTACTTCCTTCTCGCTCCCGCGGTCGTGCTGGTGTTCGGCGTGCTCGCGTACCCGCTCGGCTGGAGCGTGTGGCTGAGCCTGACGAAATTCAGTGTTCAGGATCCATCGAACGCGTTCGTGGGCCTGAGGAACTATGCGGCGGTCCTCCTGGACCCCGAGTACCTGCGCGGCGCGGCCAACTCGATCGGGTACCTGACGGTCACAACGGTCTTGAAGCTCGCCGTGGGCGTGGGCACGGCGCTGCTCCTCGCCCGGCCATTCCCCGGCCGGCCGTTCGTGTTTCTTCTGGCGTTTCTGCCCTGGGCGTACCCGGGCGGGCTGGGGCTCGTAGGATGGTACTGGTTCATCATCCCCCCGCTCCACACCGCCTATTCCCTGGCGATGTCCAACCTTCGATTCGCGTTTGACGGGGTGTTTGGGATCGGCGCGTGGCGGTTTCTGAGCCTGGTCATCTTCAACGTGTGGCGGGGGGGGTCGTTCGCCGGCATCTTCCTCCTCGCGGCGCTCAATGGCATCCCCCAGGACCTCTACGATTACGCCGCGCTCGAGGTGAGAAACGGCTGGCGGAAGTTCTGGATGGTCACCATGCCCCTCCTGAGGCCGTTTCTGGCCCTCGCGGCGTTCCTCTCCATCGTCAGCGCGGTGGCCGACCTCGGGAACGTCTACATGCTCTCGGGCTTTCGGATCACCTACCCGATCATCTGGACTCAGGCGTTCGATCTGGCGATTACCGGCGGGCAATGGAGCAAGGCCGCGGCCCTGTCGCTCGTCCTCCTCCCGGTTCTGGCCGCCGTCCTCTTTGTCTGCTACCGGCTCTTTGAACCGCTGGAGGAGGACCCGGCGTGAAGGCCCAGCGTGGATTCCACCCGGTGCTCCACGGCGCACTCCTGGCGCTCCTCGCCGTCTACAGCATCTTTCCGATCTACATGGTGACCATCGAATCGCTCAAGTCCGTCGACGAAGATGTCTTCGGGAGCCCCTTTTACGTCCGGCACCCTTCCTTCGAGTGGTACGAGAACCTGTTCGAGCAGCAGGAATGGGTGACGCACGCGGCGCTCACAACGCACACCGTCCCCTTCCTGGTCTGGACGAAGAACACCGTGATCGTCTTCACGGCGGCGCTGGCCCTCATTCTCACCACCAGCCTCGCGGCCGGGTACGCGCTCGGCCGCCTGCGCCTGCCTGGATGGCGGATCTGGCGGCGCGTGCTGTTTGCCGCCTTCCTGGTCCCGCAGACCCTGCTGTTCCTGCCGTTGTACAACCTCGTGTTCCGGCTCCACCTGGACGACCGCCTGGGAGCCCTCGTGCTGACCTATCCGATGCTGGCCATTCCGTTCTGCGTGTGGCTCTTTTCCGCGTACTTCCAAAAACTGTCGCCCGACATCGAGGAGTCCGCCTACATCGAGGGGGCGAACCGGTTCACGGCGTTTCTGCGGATCGTGCTGCCGATGAGCTGGCCGGTTCTGGTGGCGGCCGGCCTGTTCGCCCTGGGCGTGCTGAGCAGCGACTTCATGTTCGCGGGTGTCTTCCTTCCCAACCAGTGGCATCAGACGATTGCGGCCGGCATGTCGACCATGGATATCAGCCTCGAGGATCTGACGGTCGTCTCGGGCGTCAGCATGGGCGGGCTGCCCGTGCTGGTGATCGCCGCGCTCCTGGCGACCTCGTACGTCCGCGGCCTGACGGCCGCGATGATCGAGGGCGCCTGACGCCGTGCGGCGAGCACGCATCGGCATGATCACGCCGTCCTCCAACACCGCGATCGAGCCGATGACCACCCGGATCTTCGCCACCCTCGGGGAGGCGGTGACCGTCCATTTCACCCGGATCCGCGTCACGCACATCTCGCTCGAGCCGTCGTCGATCGACCAGTTTACGGCGGAGGCGATGACGGAGGCCGCGCGGCTGCTCGCGGACGCCCATGTCGATGTGATCGCCTGGAACGGCACCTCCGGCGCCTGGAAAGGGCTCAAGGCCGATCGGGAGATCATCGACCGGATCCAGTCGGAGACCGGGATCCCGGCGACCACATCCACCCTGGACCTGCTCGAGGCCTGCCGGCGGCTGGGGATCACCCGGTGCGGGCTGGCGACGCCCTATCTCCCCGAGGTGCACGAGGCGATCCGCCGGACCCTCGCCGCCGAGGGCCTGGAGGTGGTGGCATCGGCTTCCCTCGGGATCGCGGTGAACCACGAGTTCGCCGAGGTGCCCTTACTTCGGATCGAGGCCCTGCTCGCGGAAGTGGCGGTGCCTGCCGCGGACGGCATCGCCGTCGTCTGCACCAATTTTCCCGCGTCGGCCGTCGTGGACCGTGTGGAGGCCGCGACGGCGCGGCCGGTCGTCGACACGCTGGCCGCCACGGCCTGGCGCACGCTCCGCCTGGCCGGGATCCGGCAGGCCGTCCCAGGGTTCGGACAGCTCCTGGCGCGCGTGTAACGTGGACGGGTTCCGCTCTTCGCCTATCTGCCCACCCCGCCGAGATCACGGGTCAATGCCGCCATCATTTCGGCGGTCAGCGGGAGCAGCCGAACCGGCAATTTCCGCTCCGCCGCCAGGTCGAGGGCCAAGCCTGTATCCTTCACGAGGATGTCTAGGGACGTCCCGGGACGATAGCCGTCGACCCACGCGGCGGCGGTGGGCCAGTGCTCAACGACCCAGGTCGTTCCGGTGCAGGTACGCAGCACCTCCCACAATCGTTCGCTCGAGACCCCCTCCGCGCGGGCCAGCCCCGCGACCTCGCGGGCCGCCAGCAGGCTCACCGACAGCAGAACCTGGTTCGCCATCTTGACCGCCGTGCCGGCGCCGACGTCCCCTACGTGCTCGATCCGCGAGCCCACCGCCTCCAGCACGGGCCGTGCGGCGGCCAGATCCGCCGCCGCCGCGCCCACGATGATCGTCAGCGTGCCGTCCTCGGCCCGCTCGCGCCCGCCGCTCACCGGCGCGTCGAGAAACGTACACCCGCGCTCCCGGGCCGCGGCCCCCAGGCGGCGCATGGTGGCCACCCCGATGGTGCTCATGACGATCAGGATCGCGCCGGACCGCGCCTGCCCGAGGACGCCGGCGCTGCCCAGCACCACCTGTTCCGCCTGGGCGGGCGTGCGCACCATGACCACGATCGCCTCGGCCCCGCGCACCGCTTCTCCGGTTGCCGCGGCCGCACGCCCCCCGGCCTGGGTGAGCGCCCGGCAGGCCTCCTCGCGAACATCGTACCCGATCACCGTGAACCCGCGCCCGATCAGGTTGCGGGCCATGGGGAGCCCCATCTCCCCGAGGCCGATTACCGCGACCTGCTGACCTTTGCCCCAGCCCTCGCCGACCTTCCTCATTGGCGCTCCCCCGAGGTGCGCAGATACGCGATGCGGCCGCGGCTCACCACGAGCCTGACCCGGCCCATCGCCGTGATGTCGTCCAGCGGGTCCCCTTCCACGGCGATCACGTCGGCGATTCTGCCGGGCGCCAGGGTGCCGAGCGTCGCCTCCATCCCGAGCGCCTGGGCCGGCCAGACAGTCGCAGCGCGGATCGCGCGCATCGGCGTCTCGCCGAGCGTGACGAGCCACGCCAGTTCGTCGGCCAGGCAGCCGTGAAGCGCATCGGTGCCGACCACATAGCGCAGCCCGCGCGCGATCACCTTGCGCGCCGTCTCCAGCGCCTGGCCGGCCAGACGCTGAAGACGCGGCCCGGCCTCGGCCGTTCGCTCGAACGCGTGGCCGCGCGGCCCGCACAGCACGCCGGTCGTCAGCGTGATGAGCGCCCCAGAGCGACCGACGAGGTCCAGGTCCGGATCGGTCAGAAACCATCCGTGTTCGATCACGTCCAACCCGCCGCCGAGAGCCGCGGCGAGCCCCGGCCCGCCCAGAAGATGCGCGGCCACGCGCCGGCCGGCATCGTGCGCGCGCCGCGCCGCCGCGGCGACGTGCGCCTCCCCGTAGTAGCAGGTCGTCGGCTCCACGGCGGGATCCCCCACCCCGTCGGACACGAACACCTTGATGAAATCCGCGCCGTCTTCCAGGTTCCCGCGGACGGCGCGGTCGATCTCGTCCGGATCGTCGGTCAACACCGAGGCGACGGCGCCGCCGGAGCACCGCGGCGATCGGATGGCGCGGCCTGCCGCGATCAACCGCGGGCCCGCGACACGCCCCTCCTCGACCGCGCGACGCAGCGACAGGTCGATCCCGTGGCGGTCGCCGCACAACCGGAGGGTGGTCGCCCCGGCCCGGAGATCCTCCTGCATGCGGCTGATCCCATTCGCGGTGTATTCCGGCTCCGGCACGCCAATCTGAGCGCCGAGGTGCCCGCGGCGGGTATCGATGCCGAGGTGCGAGTGAAAATCGATCAGGCCGGCCAGCACGGTGCATCCCGGCAACGCGAGCGTGACCTGGTCGTGGAGGGCAGCGCGGACCGGCCCCGACCCCGCGGGTTCACCCGGGAGGCCGGCGATGCGCTCGCCCCGAATCAGGAGGCACCCCGGACGGCGGGGAGACTCCGCCACCCCGTCGATCAGCTGTTCCGCCTCGATCCGAATCACCGGGATGTCCGGCCTACCTGCGCTCGGGGCGCGCGTCACTTCACCGCCGCGCTGGTGATCCCCGAGATGAACTGGTCGAGGAAGAAACTGTAGAGGATCGCGACGGGGATGCCGACCAGCAGCGCCCCGGCCATCAGCGACCCCCAGTAGTACACGTCTCCGCGGATGAGATCGGTGGCGACCCCCAGCGGGACGGGCTTCTGGTCGGAGACCGACACGAAGACGAGCGAGTAGAGGAAGTCCTGCATGGAGAGGGTGAACGCGAAGATCACCGCGGTGAGGATGCCGGCCCAGCTGACGGGAATGACCGTGCGCAGCAGCGCGCCCAACCGCCCACACCCGTCCACCTGGGCGGCTTCTTCGATTTCGGGAGGGACGGTCTTGAAGAACCCGCTCATCAGCCACGTGCAGTACGGGATCGTAAAGGTGGGGTACACCAGCACCAGCGCCCACTTGGTATCGATCAGGTGGGTCAGGCCGACGACGCGCGACAGCGGGATGAACAGCAGGATCGGCGGGATGAGGTACCCCAGGAAGATGGCGATCCCCATGTTCTCGGCGCCGGGCAGCCCCACCCGGGCGAGCGCATACCCCGCCGGGACGGCGACGAGCAGGGCAATCGCCGAGACGCAGATGGCGATCACCATCGTATTGTAGACCCAGTCGCCGTAGTAGGTGTGCTGAAAGAGGTATGTGAAGTGCGACATGGTGGGCGGCTGGTGGAACCAGAACGGGAAGACCGTGGGGTTGACCAGGTCGTTGTCCGTCTTGAACGCGGTGACGGCCATCCAGAACACGGGGAACACCGCGATCAGGATAAACGGCACGAGCCCCGCGTAGACGAGGAGATGCCGCCGGAGGAGTCGCGCGCGGGCGCGCCGCGCCCCCGCCTCGATCAACCTCTCCTGCCCCCGGACCGCTTCAGCCCCGCTCACAGCGTTTCCCGCCGCCTGAGGTTTCTGAGCAGGAAGTACACGACGGGAAGCAGGATCGGGAACAGCACCAGGGCGATGGCCGCGCCCCGGCCGAGGGCGCCGGCCTGGATCCCGATCTCGAACGCCCGCGTCGGCAGAATCTCCGTGGCCCCCATCGGCCCGCCGAACGTGAGCAGGTAGATGATGCTCAGGTCGGACAGCGTGAAGACGGTGTCGAAGAGCAGCCCCACGAACAGGATCGGCGCGATGACGGGAATGACGATGTAGCGGTAGCGGTGGAAAAATGTCGCGCCGTCGACCTTCCCGGCGTCGAGGAGTTCGAGCGGCACGGCCGAAAACCCCGCCATCAGCACGATCGCCGCGAACGGAAAGCCGCGCCAGACATTCACGGCGATGACGGCCGCCATCGCCAGAGCCGGCTCCCCGATCCAGTTCGGCCACCCATGGATCAGGCCGAGGCGGACGCCGACGTAGTTGATCGCGCTGAACTGGGGATCGAACATCCACTTCCACGCCAGCGCGCTGATGGCCACCGGAAGCGTCCAGGGCAGCACGATCAGGGACCGGATCAGCTTCCGCCCGGCGACCTCCTGGATGAGGAGAAAGGCCATCAGCGTCCCCAAGAGCCCCTTGAAGATCCCGGCGATCACCGTAAACATCACAGTGTTTCGCAGCGCCAGGCGAAATGTGCTGTCCTGGAAAATCGCGACAAAGTTCTGGAGCCCGACGAACCTGGCGACCTGACTGCCGACCGTGGCGTCGCTGAGGCTCAGGTAGAGCGAGAAGAAGAACGGAAGCCCGACGAGCAGGCACATGTACAGAACGGCGGGAGCCAGGAGGGAATACCCAAACACCAGGCGGTCGCGGGTAAACGTCCCATGCCTGGCCGCGGCCCGTTCCGCAGTCGCCATCTCAACGTCGGCCATGGCGGGCCCCGTCCGGATGCACGTGAGGCAAGGATCCCGAGGAGGAGGACGCGCCGCGTAGGCGGCGTCCTCCCCGGAGGAACGCCCTACTTGTACTTGGCGTAGATGTTCCTGATCTGGTCCATCCCCCACTTGATCGCGCTCTCGAGGTCTTCCCCGCGGACGTACCGGGTCAGCATATCCGGAACGACGAAGGTCGACAGCACTTCCGCCGCCGGCGCCGTCGCCGGACCGGGCGACCCGAAGACATACGCGACCTTGTTCCAATCCTGCATCTTCGCCACCTTGGGGTCTTCGCCGACACCCGGCATGGGCTTCTTGTACCAGCCCTTCAGGTAGGGCAGGTTGTAGCCCTTACTCTCGACGAGCGAGAACTTCACGCTGTTTCCATAGTGCTCGAGGAAGGCCTTGGCCGTCTCCTGGTTCTTCGAGAACTTCCAGATCGCCAGGGTGGTCGGGTCGACGACCGCGGCCCGGCCGGCCGCGCCCCTCGGTTCGAGCCCGTCGCAGCCGATGTTCACGGTGGCGTACAGCTTGGGGTTGCTGTCCTGGATCGACCGGATGGCGGAGATCGCGTCATGGATCCAGACCGCCACGCCGGAGGCCAGGTACCGGTTGTCGGACACGTTGTCCCAGGAGAGCACCTCGGAGGTCATCCCCTCCTCGTACAACGCCTTGCTGAACCTCATCGCCTCCCGGAGCTCCTTGGAGTCCCAGGCCGGCTCCTTCCCGCTGGGGTCGGTCTCCTTCACCCCGAAGGCGTAGAACACCGCCCGCCAGTTGTGGTTCGAGTCGTTGCAGTGCGAGATCGCCATGCCGCAGGCGTGGCCTTTAGCCTTCCCGATCTTGGCGGCCTGCCGGAGATCCTCCCACGTCGACGGCGCCTTGAGGCCGTACTCCTGGAAAAGGTCCGTGCGCCACAGCAGCGGCTGCGCGATGTAGAACTCGGGCAGGGCATGCCAGCCGCCGTCGACCACGGCCACGTTCTTCGCCATCGGGATCCAGCCGCCGTACTGCTTCCCCAGCTTCTCACAGATGTCGGAGACGTCCACCATGTTCTTGTAGTAGAGGGTCGTCTGGATCTGCCCGTTCATCTGGAAGATGTCGTGACCGGCGCCGGCGGACAGTTCGGAGGCGATGCGGGTGGGGAGCTGATCGATCGGGATGTGGTCAACCCGAGCGTTCACCCCGTTGGCCTGGCCCCACTCCGCGACAAACTTGTCGAAGGCGGTGTCGTACGCCGGCACGAAGTGGCTCCAGGTCAGGATCCGGAGCGTGGTCCCCTTGATCTGCGCCGGGGCGATACCGGCCTCCCAGGGCGCCAGCCGCGACAGGGCCGCGCCGGCCCCCCCGGCGCCCGCGGTGATCAGCAACTGCCGGCGGCTGAGCCTCTTGCGCAAGCGCGATCCCGAGACGCGATCCATCATCCGTCCCTCCCCCCGGCCACCCTCAGGGGTGGCGCGCCTTCTCAGACGAGTGATCCCCGCTTTCCCTTATCAGCGTACGTTAGTACGAGGCGATGCGTTCTTCCCCCTTCGGGGAGACTCCCACCGCCCCCA
This sequence comes from bacterium, assembly GCA_035488355.1. GTDB lineage: Bacteria > Sysuimicrobiota > Sysuimicrobiia > Sysuimicrobiales > Segetimicrobiaceae > Segetimicrobium. Next base: position 10,893 of record DATHLI010000211.1, read on the forward strand.
ATTCCGTGGACATCAGCGACCCCCCTGCACACCAGTTGCCGGAGCATCGGCGGTCATTCGGGCCGAGACGGCAGCTCGCTCAGCCCTTCACGGCACCGGCAGTCAATCCGGCCACGAAGCGATCGACGAAGAAGGAGTACAGGAGCGCCACCGGAAGCGATCCCAGCAGCGACGCCGCCATCAGTTCGCCCCAGAAGAAGTCGTCGCCGCGGATCAGCTCGCTGGTGACCCCCACGGAAATGGTCTTGGCGATGGTGTCGTTCATGAAGATCAGCGAGTAGAGGAACTCGTTCCAGCAAAGGGTGAAGGCAAAGATGCCGGCGGAGAGGATCCCCGGAAGGGCCAATGGAACGACGATCCGGATCATCGTCTGGACCCGGGTCGCGCCATCCACCAGCGCCGACTCCTCGAGCTCGCGGGGGATGCCCTTGAAGTACCCGATCAGCAGCCAGGTGCTGAACGGGATCAAGAATGTCGGATAGGTGAGGATCAAGGACCACAGGTTATTGAAGAGATGCAACCGACGGATCAGAAAGGCCAGCGGAAGAAAGAGCAGGGTCGGCGGCACCAGATAGGTGACGAAGATCCCCCAGCCGATCGTGTCCGCGCCGCGATAGCGGAGCCGGGCCAGAGAATAGCCGGCCAGAATGCTGCACACCAGCGAGATGAGGGTCGAGACGACCGCCACCACCGTCGTGTTCAGGGTCCAGCGGCCGAAGTGGGTCTCCGTGAAGAGATGGCGGTAATGCTCGAACGTCGGCTTGATCACAAAGAGCGGACTCTGGTTGAAGTCGAGCAACTCGGAGGGGGATTTGAACGACGTAATCAACATCCAGTAGAACGGAAAGAGTGTGACGAAGAGGAAGAGCAGGACCGGGATGTAGAGCCGCACCCACCGGCCGAGCGGGCTATCGCCAATCTCATGCCGGCCCCGCCGCCTGGACGGTCCTCGAATCCCGCGCCCGGGTGCCCCGGGGGCGAACAGCGCCGGCCCGCTCTGGATCGCCATCAGTCCTGCCGCTGCAGGGCGATCAGCACGCCTGCGATCACGATGGAGAGGACCGGGAAGAGGACGAGGGAGATGGCGGCTCCGATCCCCATGGCGCCGCCCTGAATGGCCTGAGCGTAGGCCCAGGTCGCGAGCAGGTGCGAGCTGCTGTACGGCGCCCCATTCGTCAAGACGAACGGGAGCTGAAAGTCCGCGAACGTGAGGATCGTCGACAGGAGCAGGACCACCAGGAGCACCGGCCGCAGCATGGGCAAGGTGATGCGGAGAAATTGCTGCCAGCGGGTGCCGCCGTCCACTCTGGCGGCCTCGTAGAGTTCGATGGGAATGACCTGAAGCCCGGCGAGGAACGAAATCCCGTAGAAAGGCGCCCCCCGCCAGACATTCACGATGATCAGCGACGCCATGGCCGTCTGCGGCGTGCCGAGCCAATTCACGCCGTGCGCCGCGAGCCCGCTGCGTGCGAGGACCCAGTTGATGACGCTGAAGGTCGGGTCGAACATCCAACGCCAGGCGAGCGTGCTCAGCACCGTGGGGACGATGAACGGCAAGAGGAGCGCGGCGCGGACGAACCGCTGCAGGGGAAAGGCCTGGTTGAGGAGCACGGCCATGACCAGTCCCAGCACCAACTTGAACACGGTGGTCGCCGCGGTGTAGACGAACGTGTTCGAGATGCTGCTCAAGAAGACGCGATCGTGGAGGAACTCGTGCCGGTAGTTGCCCAGCCCCACGAACCGCCCGATCGCGCCGACCTCCGAGTCGGTGACCGAGAGCCACAGGCCGACCACGAATGGATAGGCGAGAAAGGCCAGCAGCATGCAGAGCGTCGGCGCCAGCAGCAGGTACCCGAGCGGCGCCTCTTGACCGAAGAAACGGATCCGCGGCCGGCGGAACGCCGCCCGCTCGGCCGGCGCCGGCTGGGTCGCCGTGCTCACCGCGCTTTCGCCCCTTACGGGGCTCCGAAGATCGCCTTGAGCTTGGCCTCCGCATCGTTCATGGCGGCCTTGGTGTCGCCGGTGGCGACCGCTTTGGCGAACATGTCGGCAACGACGAACTGCGTTTGCGACTGGCTGGTCTGCTTGCTGGGCGCCGCCGGCCACCCCGGCCACTCGCCGATGGGTCTGCCCTGAGAGTCGATCACCACGTTGCGGTAGGCCCTGAGCTTGAGATCGTAGTGCCAGACAGGGTCATCGTACAAGCCCTCAAATGGGCCGTGGTTGTATCCGCGGGCGGCCTTCAACCACTTCGAGTAGTTGCCCTTCTCCATCAGAGAGAGGAGAAAGGCCTTCGCCGTCTCCTGCTCCTTCGACCAGGACATGACGGCGTGGTTCATGATCAGGTTCAGCGTGAAGCTCCCCTTCGGCCCGCTCGGCATGGGCGCGTTGTTTGTGACCTGGTCGAAATGCTTGAATTCGATGACCTCGCGGATGTAGATGCTGGGGCCGTTGAGCGTCGCGCTGATGCGGTCGGCATGGTAGGCCTGGTTGTTGTCGGGGTCCAGCCACTCCGGAAACCACTTGATCCCGTTCTGCTGCGCTCGAATCGCCCATCGCAGCGCCGCTTCGGTCTCGCTGGAGTTGATCACGACCGTCTTGCCGTCCTTGTCCACCTCTTGCCCGCCGAAGCCCCACAGCACCGGGTTCCACATCGTCAGGGAGTCGCCGTAGGCATGGCCGACCGTCTGCGCGATGGGTTTACCGGTCGCGTCGGCAACCTTCTTGCCGGCAACGATCAGCTCATCCCAGGTCTTCGGGAACGAGGTTACCCCGGCCTTTTGGAAGAGGTCGGTTCGGTACGACCACGCGTTCGGGACCTGCGTGTACGGGATCGCCCGCCAGTGCCCGCCGACCTTGCAGTAGGCCTCGTTGACGGGGTGCACCTTGCCCAGGCGCTGCATGAGGTACGCGACCTCGTTGTCCACGTTGACGGTGGACGACGTATACAGATGCGGCCAGCCGTACTGCATCTGGATGATATCCGGGCCGTCACCGGCCGCGACCGCGGCCACCGTTCGAGGCTGGAGCTGGTCGCCGCTGACGGTCTCGATCTCGACCACGAGGCCGTTCGCATCGCCGAACTCCTTGGCCTGCCGCCTGAGTTCGTTGTCGGCCGCCCGCACGAAGCTGTTCCACTGAAGCAGCCGGATGCGCGCCCCCGCGCGAGGCTTGGGGACCGCCGCGGCCGCCGCGGGCGTCCCGCCGGCAAAGGCGGCGAGCACAGACCCGGCCGCCGCCGCAGCCGTGGCCGCTCCGGCCGATTGCAAGAACGCGCGCCGCGTCAATCTCCTGCGCCGCTGAGTGCGTTTGCCCACGATCGCACCTTCCCCCATGTCCTGAAGTCACCGCCGACAGGATCACGTATCCGACTTCCGTTTTGGCCCCTGAACTCCTTCCATGCTATTTCCGGAAGGACACGGCCTTGACCTCGGGAGCCATGTCGTTGCCGTTGAGGAACACCGCCACGAAGGCCGTGTACGCGCCGGGGCCGAGGCCCGCGCCGAGATCGATGCGGTACACACCGTTCTGCGGATCGGGGGCCGTCCCCACGTTCGCCACGCGCCCGTCGCTCGCCACAACGACGTACCGGCAGCTCGGCGTGACGGTGTCGATGGCCCCCGACGTCTCGCTGCCCAGGGCCTCCCGGACGATCTTGTGGTACCGGTCGTATTTGATGACCCGCTCTACCTCCGGCCGGAACTCGATCCGGTCACCCCGCTGCGCCAGCGTGGGGATGGACGCCCGCCGCGGGAAGACGTCCTTGTCAAACGAGCCGACGCCCAACGGGTAGCTCAGATCCCGGAACGCCCCCAGCACGACCCCGGCGGACGTCCACTTCGCGAGCCGGTAGGGACCGTTGGTCACGAGAAAATGGCCGTGCGTCCGGTAAAAGACCCCGAGCGCCCGCCACCGCCGCCGGGCCTCGTCCGCGGACGCCCATCCCTTGAGGGCTTCCGGCAGGTAGCCCCGCGCGGCGAACTCATCGACGAGCCGTGCGAGCCGCTTCGTCTGACTCGCCGGGCGGACGAGATCCAGCGCGCCGAGATGCTGCGATTGGGCCGAGGCGGGGGAGAGCGCCCCGATACCGCGCTTCGCCGCTTCTTCCAGCAGGACGAGGACATGCCACGGCACCGTGCTCCAGGGCAGCGCCAGGTCGGCCGCCCGCGCGGGACCGGCCCCGGAGTCGTTCACGTACACGCGGACGACCGGGACATCATACCGGAGGATCAGATCCCCGCCGAGGTTCTTCACCACCTTCTGCGTGCCGGCCACCTTGATCCCGACCAACGCCCTCCGCGCGAGCGCCGTGTCCCGGTCCACCGAGGGATCGTAGGCGTGGGGATCCCGGGGATTCCCGCCGCTCCACCGATAGGCGAGGATAAAAGGATACAGCACGTCGGCGACGGTCATCGCCGTGCCGTCGTGAAAGGAAGACGCCAGCACCCTGTACTCCACCATATCGCCGGCGCGCGTACCCGGCTTGATCCGCTCCAGGATCCCGGTGCCGGGATGCGGCAGCAGCGCGTCCTGGGGGACATCGAGCGGCGCGCCGGCCGAGTGGTCCCGTCCGGCGGCTCCACCCAGGATCCGCCGGACCTGCTCTCCCCACGTCTGCCAGCTGCCCAGGCGGTTGGCCGACCACCCGCCGCTGTAGGGCGCGGGCAGGAGCGCCGGGTCTCCGACCGCGGCCCACATCAGTCTCCCGAAGCGGTCGGTGAATCCGCTGATCGGGTTCCAGGAGGACGCGGGCGCCCCCGCCACGCCCAGCCGCAGCCAGCCGTTCCAGGGGAAGTCCTTCAGCTTGGCGGTCCGGATGAACACCGCGGAGTTCAAGCCGCTGTGTGAGTCGAACCCGACGTTCTCAATCCCGTTGGAGTAGTCGGTGTTGTAGTACTCCCGCCGCAGCGTGTACCCGACGACCACGCGCTCGCAGCCCTGCCGCAGCCGCGAGACGAGCGTGCGCTCGAGGTTCGCCCGGTCTTCCTCGCTGCGATACCCGCCCGTCACCAGGCGGTGATGCAGGCGATCGATCTCGGCCCGGCGGCCGCGATCGACGACGCTCTCCGCCATCAGCAGGTACGCGCCGAACCATCCGTCTTTGAGCCACGGCGGACCCACCCATCCCGCAAACCGGGTCGCGCGGGGGGCAAGGAGTTCCTCGACATCAACGGTCTCCACCCGGGCGTCCCAGGTCCGCGACCCCTCAGGCGCCCAGGACCCCGCGCCGGCAATCAGACGCACCGCCCGGCCGGTCGCCGTCACGATCGCGTTCCCATCCGGCGGCCGCCCCCCCTGGGCCGCCGCGGGAGGGGTGTGGAACGCAGAGGCCGCGAGATCGGCGTGCTCGAGGTAATCCCAATGGTACGGCGTCACCGGATATGGAAAGAACACAAACGCGCCGGCCCTCACACCGGCACCGCCAGGCTGCCGGCCGAGCCTCCGGATCACATCCGCCGCCACCGCGCACCGGGCCTCTGGGGTGGCCAGCCGCCGGGACGCGGGGTTCGGCGTGACGACCACGTACGAGCCAAGGGACTCCACGGGGACGACACCGGCGGGGGGATCGCCCCCAGGGCGGCCGGCAAACGGATCCCCGCCGACATAGGCATGAATCGACGCGTTCACCAGCAGGCGCCCGGCGGCCTCCGGGGCGACCGTCTCCAGGCGGATTTCCTGCGGGTAATACGACGGGTAGAACGGGGATTCGTGGCCCCCCCACGCCGGCGCGGCGAGGGTCGCCGCGAGGGCCGTGGCGAGCGCCGTGATCAGCCGGCCGGCGCCGGCGCGGCTGCGGGGGTCAGGCGTCTTCGAGGCGCACGGCATGGCGCGCGGGGCCAACACAATACCAAAGGGCGGGCCCGCGTCTCCGCGGCGCCCGCCCCGTGGGTGTTCGATCCGTCAGCCGGTCACCTTCGGCCAGGTCTTGTTGATCCAGTCGTAGGTCCGGGTGGGGTCGTTGCCCTTCCATCCGGGCGGCGCGGTGATGCTCCGGATCGGGATCACGATCACCCGGCTCGTGTCCATGGTCTGGAACGGATAGGCCGGGTAGTTCTTGGTGAACCCGGTCATCGCGTCCTTGTAGCCCTGGTGGTTGTCCGCTCGAATGTACACGTATCCACCGGGGCCGACGTAGCTCAGCCCCTCGAGCTGGCTGATGATCGCTTCGTCGTCGGGCCACCCGCCGGTGAGCTTGTTGGCCTTCTCGATCGCGCTCTTCAGGATGTGCAGGCCCGTGTACGCGCCCTCGGCCTGGAAGTTGGGGTACTCTTTCCACCGCGCGTAGTACCTGCCGACAAAATCCGTGTTGATCGGCCAGCGGCCCTGCGGCGGGTACGTGAAATAGTAGTTGGCGTGGCAGCCCCCGATGACGCCCTGGGGGTGGTCCTTGCCGATCGCGTGCGGCGCCACGCCGAGGGCCAGGGTGGTGGCGAACTTCATCTTCTTGAACAATCCGTACCCGAGGGCCTGCTTGTAGAACGCGACGTAGTCGCCGCCCCACACCGACGAGACGAGGATGTCCGGCTGCGCCGAGATGGCCTTGGCGATGTGGGCCGAGAAGTCCGTGGTGCCGAGCTTGGGCCATCCCTCCATCACGATCTGCGACCCCGGCAGCAGCTTCTCGCTCACGATGCGGATGTGGTCGAACGCGTTGCGCCCGTAGGAGTAGTCGGGGTGGATGTGCGCGATCTTGCGCACCTCGGGGTGCGTCTGGGCGATGGCGAGCCCGCAGGTGACCCCGTCGGCCGACTGGATGTTCGTGATCCGGAAAATGTACTTCGGATCGGGCACGGCCTTGTCGAACAGAAAGTCCGTGCAGCCGTCCACGAAGATCGTCAGCACCTTGAGCTCTTCGGCGACCGGGCCC
>DATHLI010000212.1:0-2636 GCA_035488355.1 bacterium
ACGCGCGCTTCGATGTCCTGCGGAGTGAAGAGCTGCCAGTCCGCAATGCACTCGGGAAAATCGGGGGCGTACTGAGCGAGCGTGTCGATCATCTGCTCGCCCACCCCCTCCCGCCGCTCCTCCCAGGTCCCCTCGGCCAGATGCACCGGGGCATACAAGGCCCAGATGGACATAATGTGCTTCCCGCTGGGCGCCATCGTCGGGTCATACCCCGAGGGGATCTGGATATCCATCACGGGGGCCCGGGGCGGCCGCCCGTGCTTCGCATCCTCCCAGCTCCGCTTGAAATAGCCGATCGATGGGGAGATCCTGGCGTACCCGAGGTACCGCGCGTCATAGTCGCTCCCAAGGTAGCGGGAGAGATCCGGTAGCCGGTTCAGCGCGGCGTGGAACTTGAAATACGCCGTATTGGTCTTCAGCCGCCGGACTCTGCGCAGGAAACCGGAGGGGAGGTGCCGCTCGCCGACGAGCGTGAGAAACGTGCGCTTCGGGTCGGCGTTCGAGACGACCAGGCGCGAGCGAATTTCGCCCCCGCCCGACAGGCGGACCCCCACGGCGGCGCCGTGTTCGACGAGGATGCCGGCGATCGCCGCGTTCGTCTCCACCGTCACCCCAAAGGACCGGGCGGCCGCGGCCATCGCCGCGGTGATGCCGCCCATCCCTCCCTTGACGATGCCGATGTTCTCAGGCGGCGTGAAGGTGTTGCACTTGATGTAGGCGTACACCCACGCGCTGCCGGGCGCCGCCGGATCGCCGGCATCGTGGGCCTGGATGAAGGCGCCCCGAACGGCCTCGTCCTCGAAGAACTCGGTGACGACATCTTCCATGCTGGCCCCCACCAGCGCATCGAGGAACGCCTGGTCGTCCGCCGTGCGCAGCCCCGCCGCCAGCTCGGCCAAGGTCGGCGCGGGTCTGAGGAAGTAGGGGTAGATCAGGCCGGCCGCGCGCTCCCAGAAACGCACCCAGTTCGGATACGCGGCGGCGTCGTGCTTGGAAAACCTCGCGATCGCCTCCTGCGAGCGCTCGACGTCGTCCCACACCACGAGCGCGCGATCACCGGGAAACAGACTGCACTTCTGCGGATCGATATGATAGACGTGAAACCCGTGGCGGCGCAGCTCGAGATCATCGATCACCTTTGACTGGAGGAGATGACAGTAGTAGGAGCAGGCGGAGAACCGGAATCCGGGGAACAGCTCCTCGGTGACGCACGCGCCCCCCAGGATTTCGCGGCGCTCGAGCACCAGCACGCGCAGGCCGGCTTTGGCGAGGTAGGATGCGCACACCAGCCCGTTGTGCCCTCCGCCGACAACGATCGCATCATAGGAGCCCGAGCTCATGTGCACGGCTTACGCCGCCATCCGCATCTTCTCCTTTGCCTCTGCCGGCGCCGGCGGGAGCACGCGTTTCCATGGCCTCACCGATTGGTATATTATATGGTAGCGGCGGCTCGGTCTCGTTGCCTCATACGGTGGGTATCTCTTCTAACTGTTGAATCCCTTGAGGTTGGAGGACGCGCACAATGAGCAGCGATCCCATCGACGGCAAATCCGGTGGCCGCGCGGCACTGGCGCCCGCCATCCCCGGTTGGGCCGCCCCGCTCCGGCTCACGGTGAACGGCACGGCCCACACGGTTCGCTCCTCTCCCGAGACCCCGCTTCTCTACGTGCTGCGGGACGAGCTGCAGCTGCACGGGCCGCGCTTCGGCTGCGGGCTCGGGCAGTGCGGGGCATGCACGGTCCATCTGGGGGGCGTGGCGGTGCGCTCGTGCTCCATCCCGGTCTCCGCCGTCGGCGACCAGCCGGTCACGACCCTGGAAGGCCTGGGCTCCCCGGACCATCCGCACCCAGTGCAGCAGGCCTTCATCGAGGAGCAGGCGATGCAGTGCGGGTATTGCATCAACGGGTGGATCATGACGGCCGCGGCATTGCTGGACAAGACTCCCCATCCGGGCGACGCGGAAATCCGGACGGCCCTCTCGGGCCTGATCTGCCGCTGCGGCGCCCACATGCGCATTCTGCGCGCGGTCCGGCGGGCCGCCGCGCGCGGGGGGTGAGGACGCGATGAAGACGGTCAGCGCACACACCCTTTCGCGCCGCCAGTTTCTGAAGACCTCGGGCGCGGTGGTCGTCAGCTTCGCGATGCCGCCCGTGATCCTCGGCTCCCAGCCCGGTGCGGCCGGCGCCGCCGCGGCGGAGACGGTCCCCGATCCTGCACGGCTCGATTCCTGGCTCGCGGTCGGCGAGGACGGTAGCGTGACGGTATTCACCGGGATGCTCGAGCTCGGGATGGGGGTCGCCACGGCCTACGCGCAGATCGTCGCCGAGGAACTCGATGTGCCGGTCCGGTCGGTCTCGCTCATCATGGGCGACACGGCGCGGACTCCGGATCAGGCGGGAATCGGGGGGAGCCGAGCGGTCTCCACCGGCGCCAGGCCGCTTCGCAACGCGGCCGCGGAAGCCCGGCGGGTGCTGCTGGACCTCGCATCGGCCCGCCTCGGGGCGCCGGCGGACCAGCTCACAATCCGGGACGGCGTCGTGCGCAGAGCGGACGACGCGACGAAAACCGCGTCGTTTGGAGAGCTCATCGGCGGCCGGCACTTCGACGTGACCCTGAAGACGAGCGGCGAGGGCTCC
>DATHLI010000213.1:0-9291 GCA_035488355.1 bacterium
CGGTCGCGGGAGAGGCGCGACACCTCCTCCCCGGCGAGCCGGTAGGAGCCGGACGTCGGGTGGTCCAGGCATCCCAGCAGGTGCATGAACGTGGACTTCCCGGAGCCCGACGGGCCCATGATCGCGACGAACTCGCCGGCGCGGACGCGAAGGCTGACGCCCCTGAGCGCGTGCACCGCCGCCGGCCCCTCCCCGTACACCTTGGTCAGATCCTGGACCTCGATCAGCCACCCGTTCACTGCCGCCGGGGGCTGCCGGGCCGCTGCGGTCTCCGTCACGGCTTAGGGCCCTCCTGACGCGCGCCCGCCGCCCGGGCCGCCACCAAGTGCGCCGCCGGGGGACCCGCCCGGAGCCCCACCGGCGGGAGTCGAGCTCCCCCCGCCGCTTGAACCGCCCCGCTCGGAGCCGCGGACCTGCGCGACGACCACGGGGTCGCCCGCGTGAAGGTCCCCGCCGGTGATCTCGACGTTCTGGTTGTCCGAAATCCCGATGAGGACGGAGACCGGAGACGGCTGCCCGCTGCGCAGAATCCAGAGGGTGACCCGGGATCCCGGAGCCCCGGCCACCGGGGCCGCCGGGGCTGTCCCGTTCGACGGGGTGGCGAAGCCGAACACCCCCCCGCCCCCGGGGGGAGCGGAGGGCGCGCTCCGTTGGGCCAGCGGCCGGAACAGCAGGGCGGCCGTGGGCACCGCCAGGACGTGCTGCCGGGTGGCCACGTCGATCGTCACCTGCCCGGTCATCCCCGGGAACAGCCGCCCCGAGCTGTCGTGAACGATCACCACCGCATCGTAGGTGACCACGTTTTGTACGACCGTGGGATTCACCCGCACTTGCTGCACGGTGCCGGAGAAGACGACGTTCGGGAACGCTGTGACGGAGATCTGCGCGGCCTCCCCCGCCCGGACGTTGCCGACGTCCGCCTCGTCGACCGAGGTATCGACCTGCATGTCCGTCAGATTCGTGGCCAGCGTGAAGAGCGTCGGCGTCTGGAAGGACGCCGCGACGGTCTGGCCGACGCTGACGTTGCGGGCCATCACGATCCCATTGACGGGACTCGTGATCACCGTCCGGGCAAGATTGTACTGGGCCTGCCGCAGCCCCGCGGCCTGGGACGCGACCTGCTGCTGCGCCGCGGCGGCCTGGGCCTGCGCGGTCCTCACCTGCGCCTGCGCGACGGCCACGGCGGCCTCGGCCACCTGGGTGTCGTCCGTGGCGGTCTTGACGGTGGTTTGATCCGCGTCCATCTGGCTCTGCGCAATGAATCCCTGCTGCAGCAGCGACGCGTCCCGCCTGACGGTCAACTCCGCCAGCGCCAACTGCGCCTGGGCCTTGGTCACGCTCGCCTGCGCGCTCCGCAGGCTCGCCTGGTCCTGGGTGACGGCGCTCAGGGCGGCGGCATAACTGGCCCGCGCCGCCGCGAGGTTCGCGCTCGATTGCTGCTCGGCCGCCTGGAACTCCGTCGGGTCGAGCGTGGCCATCACCTCGCCTTTCGTCACCTTTGAGTTGAAGTCCACGTTGAGGGTGGCGATCGTGCCCGACACCTGAGTGCCGACCTGCACGGTGTCCACGGGATTCACCGTGCCGGTCTCGGTCACCGTCGCGGAGATATCGCTGTAGGCCGCAGGTCGGGTGATGTACCGGATCCCGTTGCGTTTGGGGGTAAAGTGCTGGGCGCCGGCGATCGCCCCCCCGGCGATGAGGACGCCGGCCAGTGCGACGACGATCGCGCGGCGGATGCCCCTGCTCGCGAGTGTCATTGACTGCCTCCGCCGGCGACCGGCATCCCCTGGGCGTGGCGCAGCGTCGCCAGACCGGTCTGATACGTGTACACGGCGGTGACCGCGTTGACCTCGGCCTGCGCGGCGTTGGCCTGGGCGGTGACGACCGCCACGATCGTCCCCACCCCGGCCCGATATTGGCCTTCGGCGACTGCGAGCGCCGCATCGGCCGCCGCCCGGGCGGCCTGGGTCGCGGTGATCGTCTCCGCGTCCTGGACGGCCGCGAGATACGATTGATAGGCGTCCTGCCTCACGAAGACGCGGGCGGCATCGAGTTGCGCCTGCGCGTTCCTCAAATTTGCCTGAGCCTGGTCCACCCCGGCCTGCGTGCCGACGCTGTAAAGGGGAAGGGCGATCGTCGCCGTGAGACCGTAGGTCGTTGCGTTGCTGAGGAGCGGGCTGGTGCTCAGGGGGGTATAGGCCGTGCCTGCCGCGACGGTCACTTGGGGGCCGGCGTTGATGCGCGCGACATCCAGCGCCGCCTGCCCGGACCGCACGGCCGCCTCAGCCTTGGCGACCTCTGGACGGTTCGCGACGGCCGCCTGCATCACCGCGTCCGCAGTCACGGGGATGGTCAGCGGAGGCGCGGGAGGTTCCTGCACCTCGACCGGCGCCGCCGCGTCCGCGCCGATGGCCGCCTGGAGTCCGGCCTTCGACGTGGCGATCTGAGAACGGGCCTGGAGCAGGTTCACCTGATCCTGCGACACCGTCGCCTGCGCCTGAATCACGTCGGCCTGAGCAGCCACACCCGCCCGGACCTGCGCCTGTGAGAGCGCGAGCTGTTGCTGGGCCTGCGCCAACTGAGCCTCCCGCACGGTCGTGAGGCGCTCGGCGCTCAGGACGTTAAAGTACGCGGTGGCCACGGCCAGGGCGGTGTCCTGCTGGGTCTGGCGGAGCGCGGCCTCGGCCTGAGCGAGCGCGGCCTCGCCCGACGCGACGGCGGCCGGCGTCCGGCCGCCGTCGAACAGCGGCAGGCTCGCCGAAAGCGAGACCGAGCCGCTCGTCCCGAAGGGAATGGGGGCGGCGGTCCCCGTGGAGGAGAACGATGCTGCGGAGGACGTCCCCACGGCGCCCGTTCCGGTCGCTGCGACGGTAGGCAAGAACCCTGCGCGGGCGACCGCGACCCCCTGCTGCGCCGCGACGACCGCCTCCCTGGCCGCCAGAACCTGGGGGTTCTGGGCCAGGGCGTGCTGAACCGCCTGCTCGAACGTCAGGGACGGCCCGGTGATCTGCGCGGAAGGCTGCGGGCCGGGAGCTGCGGGCGCACCCGCCTGGGCGCCCACCTCCTCGGTGGCGGCGGCCGGTGTGGCGGCGCGCGCCGGCAGGGCCAGACCTCCTGCCAGGAGGCAGGCCGTGATGGCCGAGGCCATGAAGCGCGGAATCATGAGACGTCCAGCGTCTGTCTCGGGAGGGTCACGGTGAAGGTGCTGCCGGCTCCCGGAGCGCTCCGGACGTCCACCTGCCCGCCGTGCGCCTCGACCAGCGACTTCACGATCGCCAGGCCCAGCCCGCTGCCCCCGCTGCTGCGGGCCCGCGACTCATCGGTCCGATGGAAGTGCTCGAAGATGTACGGGAGGTCCTCGGCGCGGATCCCGCTGCCGGTATCGGCCACGACCAGGTGAATCCCGTCTCCATCGCCGTCCCGGAGCTCGACCCGGACTTCCCCGCCCGGCGGGGTGTAGCGCAGGGCGTTCTCGATCAGGTTCTGCACCACCTGGCGCAGCCGGTCGGGATCGGCCTGAATCGCCGGCAGGGGCGCCGGCTGATCCAGGCGGAGCGTGACCGTCCGGTCGGCCGCGAGCGGCGCGAACGCTTCCAGGGTCTCGCGCACGACTTCGCCCACATCGGTCGTCCGCCGGGAGAGAGGCAGCTGCCCGGCCTGGGCCAGCGAGAGGTCCCGCAGGTCGGTGATCAACCGCTTGAGCAGCAGCGCCTGGCTGTGAAGGCCGGCGATCCGCTGCGGCGTCGGCTCGACGACGCGGTCCAGCATCCCTTCCAGGGTTCCCTGGATCACGGACAGCGGGGTCCGCAGTTCGTGCGCGATCCCGGCGAACAGGCGGCGGCGCTGTTCCTCCTGCGCGGCCAGCTGGGTGCTCATCCGGTTGAACGCGTGGCCGAGCTCCGCAACCTCATCGCGGCCGGCCACCGGCACGAGCGGGGGAGCCCCGCCCCCGGCGATGACCCTGGTGGCCTGCGTCAGGCTCATCACCGGCCTGACGATGCGGCTGCCCAGCCACAGCGCGGCCAGGACGCCCACCCCGGACGCCACCAGCGTGCCTCCCCAGATCGCGTTCCGGAACCGGCTTTCGAATAGGAGCTCCCGCGGCCCAAACGGCGCCCGGCGCGGCCGGCCGGCGGGTTCGAGACGCGGGGGCACCGGCGCCGCCTGAGACACGCTCCCGCGCAGCCGCTCCTCGTTGCGCTCGACGTACTGCCTGAAGATGGTGCGGGCCGTATAGCTGGCGAATGTCGCGGTCAGCACGGTGGTCAGCAGCGCGATGCCGATGAAGGCCGCGCTGAGCTTGCTCCGCACGCTACGCATGATGCTCGTCCGCGATGGAGAATTTGTAGCCGACCCCGTACACCGTCAGGATGTAGCGCGGAGCCTTCGCGTTTGGTTCCACCTTGCCCCGCAGATTCTTGATGTGCGCGTCCACGGTCCGCTCGTACCCCTCGAACGCATGGCCCTGGACCCGGTCGATGAGCTGCATGCGGGTGAAGACCTGATTGGGATGGCCCGCCAGAATCTCCAGCAGCCGGAACTCCGTCGGGGTCAGGTCCACGCGCCGCCCCTGCAGGCTCACCTCGTGGGCCCGGAGGTCGATCACCAGATCGCCGGCGCGCACCATCTCGGGCATCTCGCGGCTGCCGCGCCGCAGCACCGCCCGCACGCGCGCGAGGACCTCGCGGGGGCTGAAGGGCTTGGTGATATAGTCATCGGCGCCGAGCTCCAACCCGACGAGCTTGTCGCTCTCTTCGTCGCGGGCGGTCAGCATGATGATCGGGGTCCGGGCCGTCTCGCGAATGCGCCGGCAGACCTCGCGGCCGTCGAGCTTCGGCAGCATCAGGTCCAGGATGACGAGATCCGGCTGCAGCCGCCCGAAGACGGCCAGGGCGGCTTCCCCGTCGGCCGCCTGGTCCACGTCGAACCCATCCCGCTGCAGGTAGGACCGCAGCAGATCGACGATCTCGGGCTCGTCGTCGACGACCAGGATCCGCGGCATCGGAGTCAGGCGAGGGTCCCGAGGCGCTTCCGGTACTCGTCGTCGCCGATCTCGCCCCGGGCATACCGCTCTCTCAGGATGTGCATCGCGCCGTCAGGCCGGCGCCACAGGGATGGCGTCAGCAGCACCCGCCAGATCAGCACCACCAGGCCGATCCCCAGCAGGGCCCGCAGCAGCAGAAACGGCCCCATCAGCCAGGGGTGCGGCCCCCACCCACGCGCGCCGAACGTGTGCGCGCCGTATAGGTACGGGCTCATGGGCGGCGGCCCGGACACCGGCGGCGGCTGCCCCATGACCATCTGAGCCAGCGCCGGGAGCGCCAGACCCACCACCAGCGCTCCTGCGAGCACCACCGGATGCACCCGCCATCTCCGCATCGCCGCTCCTCCCTCGACTCGTTCAGATACCCTCACTATGCCCCCCACGGTCGAAAAAGTTGTGAATGGGGTATGAAGATCTCGTGAATCCGCCGCGGCGTCCCCACGCGCCCAACCGAGACGGCGCGGCTACGGGAAGTGCCGGGGATCGAGCGCGTCCCGCAGCCCGTCCCCAATATAGTTGATGGCGACCACGGTCAGGAAGATCATCAACCCCGGATAGACCGCGGTCCACGGCGCCGTCGTCATCTGGTCCTGGGCCGCCTGCAGCATGTTGCCCCAGGTCGGCACCGGCGGCTGGACGCCGAAGCCGAGGAAACTCAGGCCCGACTCGGTCACAATCGAGCCCGCCACCCGCAGGGTCGCGGCGACGATGATCGGGCTGAGGCTGTTGGGCAGGATGTGGCGGAGCATCAGCCGGGCGCTGCCGGCCCCCAGCCCGCGGCCGGCCTCCACAAAGGCGGCCTCCCGCAGGGCCAGGAAGGACGCCCGCACCAGGCGCGCCACGGTCATCCACGACAGCACGGCGATGACGATCACGATCGCGAGCACGCCGCCCCGCAGGAAGGGGATCGCCACGGTGCGGAGCACCAGGGCGAGGAGGATCAGGACGAACAGCGCCGGGAACGACAGCATCATGTCGGTGACGCGCATCAGCAGGTTGTCCGGCCACCCCCCGTAATATCCGGCGGCGGCGCCCACCGCCGTGCCCACCGCAACCGCCAGGGCCATCGCCATCACGCCGATGGTCAGCGAGATCCGGCCGCCGTACAGCAGGCGCGTCAGCAGGTCGCGTCCCAAATCGTCGGTGCCCATCGGGTGCCGCCAGGTGGGAGCGGCCAGGCGATGATCGAGGTCGGAATGCTCCGGATCGTACGGCG
Organism: bacterium; assembly: GCA_035488355.1. GTDB lineage: Bacteria > Sysuimicrobiota > Sysuimicrobiia > Sysuimicrobiales > Segetimicrobiaceae > Segetimicrobium. The sequence continues at coordinate 6,261 of DATHLI010000213.1, forward strand.
AGACCAGATGGACGAAGATCGCGCTCAGCGCAAAGACCGCGACGAGACCGAGCCCCGCCAGCGCCATCCGGTGGCGGCGGAACCGGATCCAGGCCAGCCGCGCCAGCGTCCGGTGCCCGCGGGGACGCCGCCGCCCGTGCGCACCCGGCCGCGGTCTAGACATACCTGATCCTCGGGTCCAGCGCGCCGTAGACCAGGTCGGCGGCGAGGTTGGAGCAGATGATCAGCGCCGCGTTCACGATGATGATGCCCATCAGGAGGGCATAGTCGAACCGGAGCGCCGAATCGAAGAACAGCCGCCCCATCCCCGGCCAGCTGAAGATGGTCTCGGTGAACAGCGCGCCGCTGAACAGCGTCGGCAGATCGAGCGCGACGATGGTCACGAGCGGCAGCGCGGCGTTCTTGAACGCGTGAGCCCAGATCACCCGGCGGTCCGCCGCGCCTTTGGCCCGCGCGGTCCGGATGTAGTCCTCGTGGATCACCTCCAGCATGCTCGCCCGCATGTAGCGGACATACTGGGCCGCCGTGGCCAGCGTGAGCATGGCCACCGGCAGGAGCAGATGCACGATGCGGTCCCACACGGAGAAGGGGGCGCCCAGCGTGTACATCCCGCCGCCGGGGAGCAGCGGCGTCCCCGTCAGCGGGTTGCGCAGGGTGACGTGGAACACGATGATGAGCACGAGCCCGAACCAGAAGATCGGCACCGACTGGCCCATGAACGCGAGCGTGGTGGTGGCGTGGTCGAAGAGCGAATACTGGCGCACCGCCGAAAGCATCCCGGCGGGGATCGCCAGCGCCATCGTCACGAGGAACGTCACGCCGAGGAGGGAGATCGTGTTGGGCAGACGCTCCCCGATCTCGGTGAGCACGGGCCGCCGCGAGACGAGCGAGTACCCCCAATCCCCGCGCAGGAGCGCGCCGAGCCAGTGCAGGTAGCGGACGTGGATCGGCTGGTCGAGCCCGAGTTCGCGCTCGATCCGCGCGAGATCCTCGGACGTCAGCCGCGGGTTGTTCTCGTACGCGGCGGTCGGTCCGCCCGGGACGATGTTGATGAGCACGAACACCGCGACGCTGATCAGGACCAAGAGCGGCCCCGCCTGCATCAGGCGGCGCAGCAGGTACCGGCTCATCCGCGCTCAGGACCTCTGGCCGGCCCCAGGAGACGCGGGCGATGGGATCAGCGGGCCACCCACCACCCCTGCGCGTTCCACGCCAGGTAATCCCAGGGGGTGCCCACCCATCCCTCCAGCCTGTCCCGGTACGCGTGCAGCCTCGCGCGGTCGTACAGGTAGATGTGCGGCCGGTCCTGGACGAGCTGCTTCATCGCGTCGCAGTACGCCTCGCGGCGGGCGGTGAGATCGGGGACGCTGCCCGCCCTCTTCACGTCCGCGTCAAACCGCGGGTTCTGATACCGCGCGTAGTTGAACCCGCTCCCGCCGTTGTCGGCCATCGGCATCTTCCAGGACGCGAAGTAGCCCTCGACCTGCGAGTGGGGATCGATGTCGGGATTGGTAGTGTACATCAACACATCGAAGTGGCCGTGCTTGCGGAACGCGCCGCTCGACCACGAGCCGAACAGCACCGGCGAGGGCACGTTCTCGATATAGAACTCGATCCCGACCGCCCGCATGTATTCGATGATCAACTGCTCCGCCTGCTCCCGGAGCTTGTTGCCGGTGGTAGTCTGGATCTTGAGACGCAGCCGCGTGCCATCTTTGGCGTACCGCGCGCCCTTGGCCACCCGGATGCCGGCGGCGCCGGGGACCCACCCGGCCTCCTCGAGGAGCCGTTTGGCCTTGGAGGGGTTGTACGAACTGGGCGGCGTCGCGCACCGGGCCCATCCGAGGTGCAGCTCGTTCGTACCGACGGTGGCCAGGCCGTAGAGCAGCTTGCTCGTGATCTCCCGCTTGTTGATGCCGAGCTCGATGGCCTCGCGCACCCGGGGATCGCCCAGGATTGGATGCGGGTGTTGCTTCGCCACCTCGGGGGGCGGCCCATCGAGGGCAGGATCGGCCATGTTGAGGACGAGCCTTTCGGCTTCGGGTCCCGGCGGAGAGCTGATCCGGACCCCGGAGACGCCGCGGAGCTCGGGCACGTCCGACTCGACCAGGTCCCAGACGACGTCCACGTCGCCGGTCCGGAGCAGCTGCTTGCCGACCTCGCGGCTCGGCACGATCCGGATGATCACCCGGTCGAGATAAGGCTGCTCCTTGACCCGGTAGCGCTCGTTGCGGACCAGCGTGATGTGGTCGGCCGATGCCCACTCGACGATCTTGAAAGGGCCGCTGCCCAGGGGTTTCCGGTTATACTCCCACTTCGTCATGTTTGTTGGATCGCCGGTGGCGTGACGCGGCAGGATCCAGCGAAACCGGCTGAGGGCCGGGGCGTAATAGTCCTTGTACCGCACGACGGCGGTCTTGGCATTGGGGCAGTCCACCGTCTGGATCTCGTCATATCCGCTCGTCGTCACCGCTCCGCTCTTTGGAGTGACGATCGCCTCCCAGGTGAACTTCACATCGTCACAGGTCAGCGGCCGGCCGTCCGACCAGGCGAGGCCGGGGCGCAGCCTGTAGGTGATCGTCTTCCCGTCCTGCGACACCCCGCCGTTTGCCGGCGACGGGACTTCCGTGGCGAGTTGCGGGAAATACTCTCCCTTCTCATTCGCCGCCACGAGCCCCTCGACGGTCAGGACGGCGACTTCGAACGAAGCGGTCTGGGTGGCGAGATAGGGGTTGAGGAGCTCCGGCTCCTGGTACAGCGCGATGGTCACGGCCCCGCCCCGGTGCGCCGCCTGCTGCGATGCCGCGGGGAGCGCCACCACGGCGATCGCCAGCGCGGCCAGCCACACTGTCCCGGGTCCTCTCAGGTGCCTCATCACGATCCCTCCCATAGGCGTCACCGGCCCATCACGAGCGACGCCCGCGTCACCTTGCGCTGGTCCGAATCCTCGAGCGCCCTGCCCACGTCGCGCAACGGGTACTCCGCGTCGAGCAGCGCCTCGAACGGATACCGTCCGCGGGTGGCCGCGAGG
>DATHLI010000214.1:0-7986 GCA_035488355.1 bacterium
CGAAGCGCATCGCCGGGGCCGCCCTGGACGTGTTTTCGGTGGAGCCGCTCCCAACGCGGCATCCCCTCTGGGACCTGCCGGGCGTGCTTGTGTCCCCCCACATGTCCGGCGACTTCGTGGGGTGGGCGCCCGCGCTGTCGGCGCTGTTTGTCGAGAACTACCAGCGCTGGCGGCGCGGCGAGCCCCTGCTCAATGTGGTCGACAAGGCGCTGGGCTATGTGCCCGGGGCGGCGGGCGAATCGAACGATGGGAGGCGTCCCCCATGATCGAGTCCGGCACGCGCATCGCCATCCCCGCCCGTCGGGGAAAGGCGGCTCGAGTCCGGGAGGGGCAGGTGATCACCGTCATCAACACCCACGGCCAGCAGGTCGTGGATACCTGGGCGTTCTCCGCGCGAGACCTGACCGAGTTCATGTCGATGGAGCACAGCCGGGCCGCGATGGAAAAGATCATTCCCGAGGCGGGAGATGTCTTCGTGACCAACCGGAGGCGGCCGGTGCTCCAGGTGATTGGCGACACCACGCCGGGGATCCATGATACCCTCATCGCGGCGTGCGATCGGTACCGATACGAACTCCTCGGCTGCCGGGACTACCACGACAACTGCACGGACAATCTGGTGGCGGCCTTGCGGGAACTCGGGGAGGTCCCCCCGGAGATCCCTTCGCCGCTCAACCTCTTCATGAACATTCCCGTTGCCGGCGGCCGGTATGTGTCATTCCAGCCTCCGGTCTGCGCGGCGGGCCAGTACATCGCCCTGCGGGCCAGGATGGACCTGATCATCGCCTTCTCGGCGTGCCCCCAGGATCTTCTTCCGATCAACGGGGTGGCCCGGACACCGACGGAAGCGCACTTTACGGTGGTCTGACGCCGGCGGCAGACGGCGGCGTGCCGACGGGCGTGTGGACCGCGCAGCGCTAGTCCCGCGCTCCGAATTGCTTCGCCATTCGCAGGGTGACGCCCCAGCCCTCGGGGTTCTGGAGGATTTCCACCCGCTGCATCAGCCGGCTGATCAGATACAGTCCCCGCCCACCGGAATGTGATTCCAGCGACAGGGACTCGGGAACGGTGGGAGGGGTGCCGGCGATCCCCCAATCCCGGACGATCACCGTCAGGCCGGAATCATGGCAGTCGATGGCGACTTCCGCGGGGCCGATCCCGTCCTGGTACGCGTGCCGCCGGACGTTCGTCAGCGCTTCGCCTACCGCCAGTTCGATATCGCGCGCATCCTGTTCCGGCGCCCCCCTGATGCGGGCCGCCGCATAGAGCAGTTTCCTCGCGAAGCGAATCGCATCAGGGTGCGTGGTAACGTGTAAGGACAATGAGAGCGACGTGGCGGACCCCGCCTTTCCCTTCTCCGCGTAAGACATTCTGCCGCCGCAGCGCAGAAGCCCTGCTGCGGGGCGCCGCCCGTCGGTACCTGGGGCCGGGCGCCCCCGGGGGTTCCGCCCGCCGGGCAGGAAACGCCGTTTGCCCCCTTGAAGCGGACATCGCCCGCCTGCGCCTGTTCCGGCGGCGGGATGGTTCGCGGGGGGACCGGACGTGGCTCGCAGATTTTTCCCCATAGCCATGCTGACGAGGCTGATGCGCACCGCTGCGCCACCGCGTGGTTGGGCCCACGACCCACCGCCGATCCGGGGAGGCCGGCAGGACGCGCTGCTGGACTGTCCAACGGAGGAGACGCCCGAGGCGCTGGTGATCCACCCGATCGGGGAACTCGACCACGAGACGGTCGCGATCCTGCGCGTTCCGCTGACGGCGGGGGTCGAGAGCGACCGCAACGTGGTCATCGATATGGCGGGGGTGCTGCATATCGACAGCATGGGGATTCACGAACTGCTCGTGCACCGGCGCCTCTGCCGCGCCCGCGGCCGTTGCCTGGTGCTCGTCGCGCCGCGCGGGCCGGTGCAGCGGGTGATCAACATCGTGGATCTCGGCAAGGTCATCCCGGTGTTCCCCTCCATGGAACTGGCGCTGGGCTCGATTCGCGCGGGCACTCCGTGTTGAGCGGGCGGAGACCGTGAGTTCCGCGAGGATGCCGGAAGCGCGTTCCGCGTTCCGGCTGCCCGCCGCGTCCAACCTGCGCCGGCTCGCGCTGCGGGTGAGGGATCTCGAGGCGGCCGTCTCCTTCTACGCCGACCGTCTGGGGATGCCGGTCTCGGGACGGGACGGCGGCCGCGTCGCGCTGGCGCCCGCCGGCGGGGCGTTCGCGCTCGACCTCGTGCACGCGCCCCTGGCGCCGGTCCGCCCCCATCCGTCCATCGGACTCTACCACTTCGCCCTTCTGCTGCCCGATCGCGCTTCCCTCGCCGCGGTGATCCGCCGGCTTCTCGAGGCGAGATGGCCCCTCGACGGTGCCAGCGACCATGGGGTCTCCGAAGCGTTGTACCTCCGGGACCCCGAAGGGAACGGGATCGAGCTCTACCGGGACCGTCCGCGGGAGACCTGGTCGACCAGTTCCGCCGGGATTGAAATGATGACCGGGCCGCTGGATGTGGCCGGCCTGCTTGCGGAGGCGCAGGAGGCAGGCCCGCTCTCGGCGCAGGCGCGGCTCGGTCACATCCACCTGCACGTCGGCGACCTCGCCGAAGGAGAACACTTCTACGCGGGCGTGTTGGGCCTGGACGTCACCCAGCGCTCGTACCCGGGCGCCCTGTTCCTTTCCGTGGGGGGCTACCATCACCATGTGGGCCTCAACACCTGGGCGCAGGGGCGGCGGGCGCCGGACGGCGCAACGGGCCTGATCGAGTACGCCTGGGCCATCCCGGCCGGCGCGCTCGCGCAGCTCAGGAGGCACCTGCGGGACCGCGGGGTGCCGTTCGAAGACACCGGGGCCGGGATCGCGGTCACCGATCCCGCCGGCATCGGCATCGACCTGCGCGAGGCCTAGCGGGCGCGTTCCGCGCCACCCACAATCGCCAGACGTCTAGTGTATTGGCGGCCAGGGCATGAACAGGCATGGGACCGCCCATGGAACCGACGGCGCTCGCCGCAGCGGTGGTGAAGCAGCTGGGTCTGGCCATCAAAGCCTCCAGCCTCTATCCACCCGCACACCCCGGAAACGTCCAGGCCGGCGAGGCGATGCTCAAGGCGCTCCGCGCGTATGCCGAGGCGCACGGCCAGTTTCGGCTGAACATCGGCAGGCACACCCTCTCGGTCAAGGGCACGGTGATCGAGGGCCGGGGGAACAGCGACCTGGCCTATGCGCTGTACGGCCGCAAGCTCATCCAGATCACCGTCCTGCCGTCCGTGAGCCAGCAGCAACTCGCCGCGCTTGTCCAGATCCTCGGAATGGACCGCGCCAAGCTCGAGGAGGGCGGGGGCGCCCGGCACCTTTTGAAACAATTGGGCGTTGCGGACATTCAAGTGAAGGAGTTGGCCATGGACGCGAACGAGGAGGCTGAGACCCTCGGCATGGACGCGTTCTTCGGCCTGCTGGGACAGGGACGCTTGAAGCCGCAGGAGCGGGAGAAGATCCTTGAAATCCTGCGCGCCGGCCCCGAACAGGCGGGGCGGCTGCTGCAGAACACCTACGCGCTGTCGGGGAAAGTCGGGGGGGGCGGCGGCGGGGACGCACAGGTCCAGCAGGTCTTCCAGGCGATCAAGGGCCTGGAGCGGGTGATTCTGGACGAGCCCTACGCCGACCATCAGCCCCTCTATGCCAGCCTTGGCGAGGCCGCGCTCCTGCCGGAGGGGCCGGAGGGAGCGCTCGGCCCCCGCCTGGGGCGCGCCCTGCTCGCGGGGGCTCGTGACGACCAGGGGACGCAGGTCCTGCTCGACCACCTCTCGAGCGAGCAACTCGCCAATATCATCCTCAATTCGTTGGGGGAGGGGGATGTTGTTGGGCAGGTCGCAGACGCGCTGGACGCCTTCACACCTGACCCCGAGAAGGCCGGGCGCATTCTGTCCTACCTCGATCTGGCGCTACCCCAGGCGGGTGAGCGCGGAGTCCCGATTAGTGTCGCCGTGATGATGAAACTTGAGTTCCCGGCCTTCGCCGCCCCGGATGAGGCTCCAGATTTCTCCGAATTCCTCGAGGACCGGATCGCGGTCTCCGAGGAGGACCGCGAGCGCGTTCTCAGGGAGATCCGCTCGGTCGACGAGGCCGGAGTCACTCGCGATGCGCTCCGGACCTGCGTCGACCTCCTGGCCGGCCGTCTCGACAAAGACGAACTGACCGAGGTCACCGAGAGCGTGGTCGGGTGCCTGGACTGGCTGATCGAGCATCGCGAATTCGCGTTCCTGCGAGAGATCCTCACGCGCGTCAACACGCTCGCGTCTCCGGCGGAGGGCGAGCGCGCGGAAGTGATCCGCGGCCTGCTGGAGCGTGTCGTGGACGGTCCCCTTCTGCAAAAGCTCCTGGAGGCGTTCTGGCAGGGGCGGGCCACGCTGGTCGAGCTGGAGATCCAGAAGGTGGCGGAGGTGCTGGGCGGTATCTTGATCGGTCCCCTGGTGCGGGCCCTGGGGACCGAATCCCGAGCCGGCATGCGGGCGCTGGTCTGTGACCTCCTGGTTCGTCTCGGGGGGGAGCACGTCGACGAGATTGGCGCGTTTGTCGCCGACACCCGCTGGTACCTCGTGCGGAACATCGCGAGCGTCCTCGGGCGGATTCGGGCCCCCCAGGGGGTCGCCTATCTCGCCCAAGTGGTCCATCACGTGGACTCCCGGGTCCGCATGCAGACGCTGCACGCGCTCGCCGGCCTGGGGACGGACGACGCCCAGGCCCTGATTGGTGAGTTCCTCAACGATCCAGACGAGCGGATCCGCCTGAAGGCGTTGAAGCTGCTCGATGCCCGCGGCATGGAGGCGGCCCTGCCCACGTTGATTGTCCTTCTGGAGACGCACGATCCGTTCAACCGGCTGTTTACGATCAGGCAGGCCGGGATCGAGACCGTGGCCCGCCTGGGGGCCAGGGGCGCGCTGCCCGCCCTGAAGAAGCTCGCGCACGGGCGGCTGGTCTTTCGGCGGCGCGCCCGGGAGCTGCGCCGGCTCGCCCGGGTGGCCGTTGCCGCCATCGAGAAGCCGTCTCTCGACGGGCAGGCCATCGCCATCGCCGACGGCAAGAGAAGCGCGTCGTGAGCGCTCCGCGCCCTGGGACGCCGCCCGCGGAGGCCCCCGCGCTGTGGCGGGGCGATGCGGAAGGGCTGAAGCGTCCCAGGTCGGACAAGCCGGGGGAGATCCTGAAATTGCTTTCCCGGTCAAGGCGGCACGCCACCCTCTACGGCGCCGACCACCCCGTCGTCATGGACGTCATCCGTGAACTTCACGAACTCCTCAAGGAACCGCTCTCGACCCGGCCTTTCCTCCGGCTCTTCATCCGCGACGATACGTTCTTCGTGGAGAATAACGTTCTGCTGGAAGAGAGCCTGAAGTACGACGCGCTGCTCGCCGCCTTCAAAGAGCGGGAGATCAATCTGGTCCGGGTGGATGCGGGGGTGGAGGCCGCGGAGCTGACGCACCTCACCGAGCTGCTCAACATGAAGGCCGAGGAACTCCGCGACCTGGGGGGCCCGCTCGCCTACCTGAAGGAACACGGGGTTCACCACATCTCGGTAGCGTCGATCCCCGACGCGAAAGCGAAGATCAATCTGAGCCTTCCGGGCGGCCAGAGCGGTCCGGGCGGTCAGGGTGGTTCGGGCGGTCAGGGTGGTTCGGGCGGTCAGGGCGGTCCGGGCGGTCAGAGCGGTCCTGGCGGCCAGGGCGTCGCGGGCGGTCAGGGAATTCAAGGCTTGGAGACTGGCCCGGGTGGCGAGGGCACGCCAGGGCAGGAGACGGGTGAGGAGGGTGGGCCAGGCGCAGACGACCACCTGCTGGCACTCCTGGGGGACATGTTGCCCATGAAGGTGAATCCGCAGGCGGTCTACCGAAGCGGGCTGCGGGTCATGGACGAGTTGACGTACGAGGTGTCCCAGAACGCGCCGCCCAATCTATGGAAGGCCGAGAAGGTCGTCGGCCACTTCCTCGACATCCTCACCGAACAGGGCGCCGCCCAGCTTGGGGTCGCCGCCCTGAAGCGTCACGACGAGGACTCATTTCATCACTCGGTCAACGTCTGCATTCTCTCGCTGATGATCGGGTCACGGCTGGACCTGGATCGCCCGCTGCTCACGGTCCTGGGCGTCGCCGCGCTGCTTCACGACATCGGCAAGTCCCGAGTTCCTCAAGATCTTCTCGCCAAACCGGCAAAGCTGACTCCTGAGGAAGAGGAGGTCGTCAGACGGCACACCATCTACGGCGCGCACGCGCTGCGCGATTTCCCCGACCTCCTCAGGCTGGCGATGGTGGTGGCCTTCGAGCACCATGCCAACTACGATCTCTCGGGGTATCCGCAGATCACGCTGAAAAAGGCGCCCCACGTGCTCTCGCGGATTGTGCAGGTGGCGGATGTCTTTGACGCCGCAACCTCTTCCCGGCGCGGCTACCGGCGGCCGAAGCGCGCCGCGGAGGTGCTGCGCATCATCCTGACCGAGGCGGGGACGTTCTTCGACCCCGTGGTGGCGAGGCTGGCCGTGGGCGTGCTGGTCGACCTCTATCGCCACACCCCGACCCCCCAGACGGCGCCGCTGCCCGACTGAGCCTCAGGCCGTCACGACGATCGCCCGGCCAACGATCTCCCCGCGGCTGAGCGCGTCGTACGCCCGGGCGGCATCGTCGAGGGAAAAGCGCCGGGAGATCGTCCGCTCCGGCGCAATCGCCCCGCGCTCCGCCATGCGCAGCAGCGCCGGCACGTCGGCGCGCACGCGTCCCCCGTACGATCCAATCAGCCGGACACCGCGCCGCACGAGGCGGGTGATCTCGATCGGGGCGGCCGTCTTTCCCGCCGCGATGCCGACCACGATCACCCGGCCGCCGTCTCTGGTGGCTTCGAATGCCTGCACGACGGTCTCCGGGCGGCCCAGCGCCTCGAATGCCACGTCCACCCCCCTCCCGGCCGTCTGGTCCAGGATCGCCGCTGCGACATCCCCCTGTGATGCATCGACGACGTGCGTGGCTCCCAGACGGCGCGCGGCGTCGAGCTTGTCCGCTCTCACATCCACGGCGACAATCATCGAGGCGCCAAAGGCCCTGGCCAGCTGGATGAGGTTGGATCCCACCCCGCCCGTTGCCACGACGGCGACACTCTCTCCCGCCCGCAGGTCGGCCTGGTGGCGGATCGCGCCATAGGCGGTCATGACCGCACAGCCGATGATGCACGATTCCTCCAGGGGGAGGCCGTCGGGCAGCGGAAACACATCGGTCGCGGGCACCACCGCGTAGTCGGCCAAGCCCCCCATGCTGTACATCGCCAGCGGGGTCCCATCGGCGCGGCTCAGGCGGCTGGCGCCGTCGTAGAGCTGTCCGCGCAGACGGTTGATCGAGAAGAACGTGACGCAGAGATCATCGCGCCCCTGGGCGCAGAACTCACATGTGCCGCACGGCATGATAAAGCTGCACACCACCCGTGTTCCGTCTCTCAGGCCGGTGACGCCCGGCCCCAGCGCGGCCACCGTCCCGGAGATCTCATGCCCCAGCACCGCGGGGGTGGGAAACGCGACTTCACCCTTGATGACGTGGAGATCGGTATGGCAGACTCCGCAGGCCGCCACCCGGATGAGCACTTCGCCCGACTTGGGCGCGGGGATCGGGATGTCTTCGATGTCCAGGGGGGCGTGCACCCGGGGGAGCACCGCAGCCCGCATGCGTGTGCGCGTTTCGATCCTTCCTTACACCGGCGGGAGGAGGACGTCGAGGACGGCGGGTATTCCGCCGCGCACGGCGTCGCGGGCCCGCTCCACGGCCGCGGGAAGATCCGGGGCCGCTCGGATGCGCTCCCCGTAGCCCCCCGCCGCACGGGCGATCGCGGCAAAGTCCACGCCGTCGCCGAAACTGGACGAGAAATCGCCTCCGCGCGCCGCAAACCCGGCGGGGTGCTGGCGCGCGGTCGCGTCTCGTACCGCCGCCCAGCCTCTGTTGTTGTACACCACGGCGAGGAACGGCGCCTGGTAC
>DATHLI010000215.1:0-3682 GCA_035488355.1 bacterium
GGACCGCGACGCCATCGGCTGCTTCGTGGGGTCCGCGCTCGGCGGGGCCGCCTTCGCGGAGGAGCAGCACACGGTCTTCATGACGCAGGGGATCCACCGGGTGCGGCCGACCCTGGCGCTCTCGGTGTTCTGCGGCGCGGCATCCTGCAACATCGCGATCGACTTCGATCTCCGGGGGCCGAGCAGCGCGAACTCCGACAGCTGCAGCAGCGGCGCGATCGCGATCGGCGAAGCGTTCCGCACCGTCCGGGACGGCTACGCCGACATCATGCTGGCCGGGGGCGTCGAGGTGCCGCTCACGCCCCTCATCTTCGGCGCCTTCGCGATCATCCGGGCCATGTCGACCCGCAACGACGAGCCCGCGCGCGCCTGCCGGCCCTTCGATCGGGGACGCGACGGATTCGTCATGGCGGAAGGCGCCGCGCTGCTGGTGCTGGAGGAGCTCGAACACGCGCGCCGGCGCGGCGCCTCCATCTATGGCGAAGTCCTCGGATACGGCGCCTCCAACGACGCCCACCACATGACGGCCCCGCTCCCCACCGGCGCCCAGGCCGCCCGGGCGATGCGATGCGCCCTGGCCGAGGCGGACATCCCCCCTGAGGCGATCGGCTACATCAACGCCCACGCCAGCGGCACCCCGCTCAACGATGGGGCCGAGACGCTGGCGATCAAGCAGGTCCTGGGGGACCACGCGTACCGCGTGCCGGTCAGCGGCACCAAGGCCATGCACGGTCACGCGCTCGGGGCGAGCGGCGCGATCGAGGCGGCGATCTGCATGCTGGCGCTCCGGCATGCCTACCTGCCGCCGACGGTCAACCTGGAAGACCCGGATCCCGCGTGCGACCTCGACTACATCCCCGGCCGCGGCCGCGAGGCGGCGGTCGAGTACATCCTCAGCAACTCCTTCGGGTTCGGGGGGATCAACGCGTCGCTGGTGTTCGGGCAGGCGCCGGCGTAATCAGGACGTCCGCTCGTCGATCACCCGCCGCAGCTTGCCCCCTTCGCTGCGGGGGAGGCTGCCCGGGGGCACCACGCTCACCCGGATGTGAATCCCCACCACGCCCCGGAGCCGCTCGGCGACCCTGGCCTCGAGGGCGGCTCCGCCGCCGGCCGCGGCCCCCCCGTTCCCGGACGGATCGGCTTCGATCCGCACCTCGAGATCGTCCAGGGCCCGCTCGCGCGTGATCCGGAGCTGGTAATGGGGCGACAGTTCGGGGAACTGCACGACCACCGACTCCACCTGCGAAGGAAAGACGTTGATCCCGCGAATGATCAGCATATCGTCCGTGCGGCCGACGACGAGGGACATTCGCGCGAGGGTTCGCCCGCAGCGGCACGGCGACGGGTCGAGCGAGGCGAGGTCCCCCGTCCGGTACCGGATCACGGGCAGCGCCTCTTTGGTGAGGGTCGTGAACACGAGCTCCCCCACCTCCCCGGGCGGCCGCGGCTCGCCGGACCGCGGGTCGACGACCTCCACCAGGAAGTGGTCCTCGAAGACATGCGATCCCTGCTGCGCCTCCACGCACTCGTTGCTGACTCCCGGCCCGATCACTTCGCTCAGCCCGTAGATGTTGACCGCGCGCACCGGCAGGAGCCGCTCGATCTGCCGGCGCATCGCCTCGGTCCACGGCTCGGCCCCCAGCACGGCGAAGCGCAGCGGCAGGCGCCGCGGATCGAGGCCGCGGGCGAGCGCGGCCTCGGCCAGGGTCAGCATGTACGAGGGTGTGCAGGCGATGACCCGCGGCTGGAAATCCTGGATCAGCAGCAGCTGCCGCTCGGTGTTTCCCCCCGAGACCGGGACCACGGTCATGCCCATCAGTTCGGCGCCGTAGTGCATCCCCAGTCCGCCGGTGAAGAGCCCGTACCCGTAGGCGTTGTGAAAGACATCGCCCGGACGGCCGCCGCCGGCGGCCAGACAGCGCGCGCAGACGTCGGCCCACATCTGTACATCGGCGCGGGTGTACCCCACCACCGTCGGCTTTCCGGTGGTCCCCGAGGACGCGTGGAGGCGGACCACCTGATCCCTCGGGACCGCGAAGAGGCCGAACGGATAGTGGTCCCGCAGATCGGTCTTTCGGGTCCAGGGCAGACGGCGGAGGTCGGCGAGGGTCCGGATCTGCTCCGGACGCACCCCCGCCTGCTCGAATGCCTGCCGGTAGAACGGCACCCGCTCGTCCACCCGCCGGACGAGGGCCTGCAGCCGGCTCGCCTGCAGCGCCGCCAGGTCGCCGCGCGGCATGGTTTCCGCGGGGACGTTCCAGATCACACGGGACCTCTTACCAGGGGCCGGAGGACCGTTCCTCCTTCCCCGATCGTGCGGGGAGGGCTACGGCTGAGCGGGCGCCGAGGGCTTGACGGGCGAACGGGGAGTGCCGGGCCACTGGTGGGTGGGAACCCCGAGGGCCGCGGCCAGCGTTTCCGGCAGCAGGTATTGGCCCTGAGTATGCAGGGCGGCCTGCAGTTCGTGCACCAGCCCGGGGTCCTCGGTGAAGTCTGGGAGCGACACCTTGGCCCGAAGCGAGAGCACGGCGGCGGTCCCCGCCGCCTGGCCTTCCTCCATGGTCGTGGGCACCACGCGGGTCGAGCCGGCCGCCTCGTAACTGGCGGAGATCGACCGGCTGGCCAGCAGCAGGTTGCTGATCCCCACCGGCACCAGCGCGCGAAGCGGAATCGTGTAGACGTACCGGTGCGGCGCATAGGGGTTCAGCTCGCCCGGGCGGTAGGGATGCAGGTCGATTGGGTAGCTGGCCACACCCACCGCGTCCCAGAACACGCGCCCGTCGACGATGTCCTGCGCCGTCAGCGTGTAGAGCCCCCGGATGTGCCGGGTCTCGCGAATGTAGAGGTAGTCCGCCGTGCGGACCAGTTCGGCGTCCTTGAACCCCGCGGCGGTGATCCTGAGGTACTGGATCAGCTCGGGCAACTCCAGGGTCGCCCGGCGCATGCCGTCGGCGACGGATGCGGGATCGGTCCCGTCAACACCGTAGACCAGCAGCCCGTTGATCAGGACCGTATGATCGTTCTGCCAGCCGATGTTGAGATCGTAGATCCCAATGCCCGGCTGGATCGGCCGGTAAAAGCGGAGAATCGCGCCGTAGCCCCACGCGTTCCCGTGGAAGATCCCGCCGCGCGTGGCGCGCCTCCCGCCGGTCGTCGTGACGTACGACACCACGTCGTGCCAGTTGACGCCGCTGAGCTCGAACACCAGGGTGGCGGCCATCATGGCCCGGTCCACTCCCGATCCCTCCCGGCCCAGCTGGTACGGCACCCCCGCCAGCGCCGCGACGTCCGCGTCGTCGGTGGCGTCGACGATCCGCTTGGCGCAGATCGTCTGCCGCACGTGAGAGGTCGTGTCCTCCATCACCACGGCGGTGAGCCGATCGCCCTGGACGATCGCCTGCACCGGCCGTGTGGAGAGCCGGAGGACGACCAGGGGGTGCCGGTAGACCTCCTGGAGGAACACGTGCTTGGCCAGCTCCACGTCGAACGTGATGCCCAACTGACGGAAAACCTCCATGAATATTCCGCGGGACAGGTGCTCCCCCCCGGGCCCGTAATCCATGTCGAACATGTTGAGCATCGAGCCGGTGAGGTCCCCGCCGAGATACGGCCGGGATTCGGTCATGATCACCTGGGTCCCCATCCGCGCGGTGGTGACCGCCGCCGCCACGCCCGCGGGGGT
>DATHLI010000216.1:0-1903 GCA_035488355.1 bacterium
GCGAGCATGAGTTTGTGTGGGGGGCCGCGAACGATTGAGCAGGTGGTCCCGCCGGATGCGCGGCGCGGAGGTGGAGGATGTTCACGGCGTTCGTGATGATCCAGGCCGAGCGCCGCCGCATGCAGGACGTGGCGCGCCGGATGGCGGAGATTCCCGGGGTCGAGGAGGTCTACTCGATCACCGGGGATTGGGATATCATCGCCGTGCTGCGCCTCAAGGAGTACGATGACCTCGCCGAGATCGTGACCGGCAAGATGGTGGAGATCCCGGGCATCGTCCGCACCAACACGCACCTGGCGTTTCGCGCCTTCCCGCAATCGCTGCTCGAGCGGTCGTTCTCCGTCGGCCTCGAGGAAGAGGGGGGCCCGGCCGGTGGCTAGGGGTCGCGGCTCGAGCCAAGGGAGGGACACGATGACGCGCAAGCTTGCTGTGGCGTTGAGCCCCGATCAGCTCCGGAGCATGCTCCGGACCATGCACATGATCAGGCAGTTCGACCTGCGGGCCCTCGACCTCTACCGCGAGGGCGCGATGCGCGGCTCCACGCACCCGTACATCGGCATGGAGGCGGTCGCGGTCGGCGCCTGCGCCGCGCTCCGGCCCGCCGATCGGATCACCAGCACCCACCGGGGGCACGGGCACTGTCTCGCCAAGGGCGGCGATCCCCGGCTGATGATGGCCGAGCTGCTGGGCAAGGCCACCGGCTACTGCAAAGGGAAGGGCGGATCCATGCACATCGCCGACGTGGAAGGCGGGATCCTGGGGGCCAACGGAATCGTCGGCGGCGGCATCGGGCTGGCGACCGGAGCCGCGCTGGCCGCCCAGCTGGCGGGGCGCGACGACGTGACCCTCTGTTTCTTCGGCGACGGGGCGTTGAACCAGGGGGTCCTCCATGAGTCGGCCAACCTCGCCGCGATCTGGAAGCTCCCGGTCGTGTACATCTGCGAGAACAACCAGTACGCCATGTCTGCGCGCGCCGACAGGTTTACGTCGGTGCCTGATCCGGAGGTCCGCGCGAAGGCCTACGGTTTCCCGGGGGTGAGCTGCGACGGCATGGACGTGATGGCCGTCTACCGGACGGTGGCCGACGCCGTTGCGCGCGCCCGGGCCGGCGAGGGTCCCTCGCTGGTGGTCTGCGTGACCTACCGCTACTTTGGTCATCACGTGGGCGATCCGCTCAACTACCGCGACAAGGCCGAGGTCGACGCGTGGAAGACCAAGGACCCCATTGACCGGTTCCAACGGGACCTGATCGCGCACCGGGTCCTGACCTCCGACGAGGCCGACCGGCTGGCGGCCGCGGTGACCCAGGAGATCGACGCGGCCGTCGCCTTTGCGAAGGCCAGCCCCGAGCCCGAGGTTGAGGCGCTGATGGAGGATGTGTACGCATGAGCCGGCCGGTGATTGAGACCACCCCCGCGCCCGCCGCGACGCGGGTGCTCACCTACGCCGAGGCGCTCAACGAGGCGCTGCGGGAGGAGATGCGCCGGGATCCCCGGGTGTTCGTGATGGGCGAGGACGTGGCGGTCTGGGGCGGCGGCGGCGTGTTCGGCGTGACGCGGGGGCTGGTGGAGGAGTTCGGGCCGCAGCGGGTGCGCGACACGCCGATCTCGGAGGAGGCGATCGCCGCCCTCGCGGTCGGGGCCGCGGTCGCGGGCGCGCGTCCCGTCGCCGAGTTCATGTACGCGGACTTCATGGGGCTCGCGATGGAGCCCATCGTCAACCAGGCGGCGAAGATCCGGTACATGTTTGGCGGCAAGGCCAGCGTTCCGGTCGTGTTTCGCGCCCAGGAGGGCGCCGGGCGCGGGAACGCGGCCCAGCACTCGCAGTCGCTGGAGGCCTGGTTCTGCCACATCCCGGGGTTGAAGGTGGCGGTCCCAAGCACGCCCGCGGACGCCAAGGGCCT
>DATHLI010000217.1:0-3534 GCA_035488355.1 bacterium
TCGAACTGGAGGTGGCCGCCGGCCGCCTGCGCATCGTGCCGATCGAGGGCCTCCGGATCGAGCGGGCGATCTCGCTCCTCTCCCGCCGTGATCACCGCCTGCCCCGCGTGGCCCAGGCCTTTCTCGAGATGATCCGCCCGCAGGCGTTGACGCGGCCCCCGTCGGATGCTATCATCACCGGCAGTTAACGGCGCCGTCAGGCGATGACGGAGAGGTCCACAAACGCTCTCGCCTCCTGTGGCGGGAGCGTTCTCATTTGCCGGCGGCGCACGCGCAGGAGGCGACCCCATGGATGAGATCAACCTGCTGATCCCCGGCCCGACCCCGCTGCCCCCGCGGGTGCTCCAGGCGATGGGGCGGGAGATGACCAATCACCGCGGCCCCACGTTCGGCCGCATCATGGCGGAGATCCTGGACGGCCTCAAGGACGTGTTCCGGACCCGCAACGACATCATCCCGCTGGTGTGCTCGGGCACCGGCGGCCTCGAAGCGGCGGTGGTCAACTTCCTGTCCCCGGGCGACCGGGTGCTCTCGGTGAACAACGGCTACTTCTGCGAGCGGTTCGCGGAGATCGCCGAGCGCTTCGGCGCGCGCGTCGATCGGGTGCTCGCGGAGTGGGGCCGGCCGGTCCCCCTCGACGCGGTCGCGGGCCGGCTCCGCGCGGACGCCGGCCGGGACTACCGGGCGGTGTTCGTGACCCAGAGCGAGACCAGCACGGGCGTGCACAACGATGTCAAGGCAATCCGCGCACTCCTGGGCGATCACCCGGCGCTGCTGATGGTGGACGCGGTCAGCAGCCTCGGGGCGATCCCGCTGGAGACCGATGCCTGGGGCGTGGACGTGGCGGTCACCGGCTCCCAGAAAGCCCTGATGAGCCCTCCGGGGATGGCGTTCATCAGCGTGAGCGACCGCGCCTGGGCGGCCGCGGACCGCGCCTCGACACCCCGGTTCTACCTCGATCTGCGGCGGGGGCGGGTAGAAATCCACCGGCAGCCCCCGGGGACGGCATTCACCACGGCCGTGACCGTGGCCTACGCGGTACACGAGGCGCTGCGCCTGATCCGCGAGGAGGGGCTGGACCGCGTCTTCGAGCGCCACCGCCAGATGGCCCGGATGGTGCGCGCGGGCGTCCGGGGGATGGGCCTGCGCACGCTGGCGGACGACGCCTGGGCCGTGGACACGGTGACTCCCGCGCTCACCCCCGATGGCGTCGACGCCGTCACCGTCGGCACCCACGCGCGGGAGCGGTACGGCGTCCTGTTCGGCCGCGGGATCGGAAGCTTAGAACACACCGCGATCAGGATCGGCCACCTCGGGTACACGCAATCGGCGATGCTGCTCGCGGGCCTGGAGACCCTCGGACGCACCCTCAACGACCTCGGCGCTCGGGCCGCGACGGACGCGGGGCTCGAGGCCGCGCGCCAGACGCTGCGGGCCCCCGCGAAGCGCTGAGGCCGGCGGGGCGGCGATGCAGGTCCTGGTCGCTGACGGGCTCGGCGAAGAGGGCCTGGCCCGGCTGCGGGAAGCGGGAGAGGTGATCGTCCGGTCCGGCCTCGCCGAAGCGGACCTCGCGGCGCTGCTGCCCGCAGCCGATGCGCTCATCATCCGCAGCGGGACCCGCGTCTCCGCCGCGGCGCTTGGGGGGGCGCCGCGCCTCCGCGTGATCGCCCGCGCGGGGGTCGGGGTGGACAACATCGATGTCGACGCGGCGACGCGGCGGGGCATCCTCGTGCTCAACACCCCCGAGAGCAGCACCATCGCGGCCGCGGAGCACACGATGGCGATGCTCCTCGCCCTGGTTCGCCACATCCCCCAGGCCCACGCCGCCCTGAGCGCGGGCCGGTGGATCCGCGAGCCGTACACCGGCACCGAACTGGCCGGGAAAACGCTCGGCATCATCGGGCTCGGGAAGATCGGCAGCGAGGTGGCCCGGCGGGCGATGGCCTTCGATATGCGGGTGCTGGCCCACGATCCGTACGTGACGGAGGAACGGGCCCGGCGGCTCGGCGTGGACCTGGGTACCTGGGAGGAGGTCCTGCGCCGGTCCGACGTCCTGACGCTGCACGTGCCGCTGGCCGAAGAGACCCAGGCCCTCATCGGGAGCAACGAGCTGGCCGCGATGAAGCCGGGCGCGCTCCTCGTGAACTGCGCCCGCGGGGGGCTGGTCGACGAGCAGGCGCTCCTGGGGGCGCTCGAGGAAGGCCACGTGGGAGGCGCCGCCCTCGATGTCTTCGCCGTGGAGCCCCCGCCGGCCGGAGCGCCGCTGCTGGCGCACCCGCGCGTCGTGGCGACGCCCCACCTCGGCGCCTCCACACGGGAAGCCCAGCGGTCCATCGCCGTCGACGTCGCCGACCAGGTCCTCGCCGCCCTCCGCGGCGAGCCGGTGCACGGGGCCGTCAACGCCCCGGCGCTCGGGGAGGAGACGTGGCGCCGCCTCGAACCGTTCATGGCCCTCGCCCGGAGCCTCGGCGAGGTCGCCCAGCAGGTCGCCGAAGGGCAATTGAGCGCCATCGCCATCCGCTACGAGGGCGAAGTGGTCCGGATGGACACCCCGGCGCTCACCGCGTCGTTTCTCGCAGGCCTGCTGCACCGGATCTCCGACCAGACGGTCAACCTGGTCAATGCCGTCGTGGTCGCCCAGGACCGCGGCCTCGCGATCAGCGAGGCGCACTCGGACCTCTGCGAGGACTTCGCCAGCCAGATCATCGCCGAAACCCAGACCTCCCACGGCACCCTGCGGCTCGGCGGCGCGCTCTTCGGGCACCGGGAGGCGCGCATCACTCGGCTGAACCACTGGCGGCTCGACCTCGTGCCGGCGTCGCACATGCTGTTTGTCTGGAACCAGGACCGCCCGGGGATGATCGGGATGGTCGGCACCATCCTCGGCCGGCACGGCGTCAACATCGCCAACATGCACGTCGGCCGGCGGGACGCCGGGGGGACCGCGGTCATGGTCCTGACCCTGGACGCCCCGGCGCCGGCGGAGGCCGTGCGCGAGATCCGCGAGGCGGCCGGGATCTCGCAGGTGAAGGCGGTGCGTCTCTAATGGTGGATCTCAAACTGATCCGCGAACAACCCGACCTGTTCAAGGCCGCGCTGCGCAAGAAGCGCGCCGACCCCGGCCTGGTCGACCGCGCGCTCGAGGCCGATCGACGCCGGCGGGAGGTCGTCCAGCAGGTAGAGGCGCTGCGGGCCGCGCAGAACCGGGCCTCGCAGGAGATCCCGAAACTGACCGGCGCGGCCCGGGAGGCGCGAATCGTTGAGATGAAGCAGATCGCCGCCCAGGGGAAGGCGCTGGAACCCACCCTGCAGGACGCCGACGCCGCCCTGCAGGCGGTGCTGCTGCAGATCCCCAACCCGCCCCACCCTGCGGTGCCGGCCGGCGGGCCGGATGAGGGCGCCACCCTCCGCGTGGTCGGCGCCCCGCCGCAGTTCGAGTTCGCGCCCCGAGACCATGTCGAGCTGGGCGCGGCCCTCGATCTGCTCGACGTGGAGCGCGGCGCCAAGGTCTCCGGATCGCGGTTCTACTTCCTT
>DATHLI010000218.1:0-4462 GCA_035488355.1 bacterium
TACCCGCCCCGGTCGAACACGACCCGCCGGATGCCCTTGGCCTGGGCCCGCCGCGCGATCAGGCGGCCGACGAGACGCCCCGCGTCCGATTTCTTGACGCCCGCCGCCTCGGCTTTGATCTCGGGGTCCAGCGTCGACGCCGCCGCCAGCGTGCGCTGGGAGCGATCGTCGATGACCTGTGCGTAGATGTGGGCCAGGCTCCTGAACACGGACAGCCTCGGCCGCTCCCCGGACCCCTGGACCGCCCGGCGAATCCGGAGATGCCGCCGCTGGCGCGACTCGTTGCGATCCTTGTGCTTGATCATGCCCCACCCTTCGCGGCACCGCCGCCGGCCCCGGCGCCGGCCACCGCCTTGCCCGCCTTGCCGGGCTTCCGCCGGACGCGCTCCCCCAGATACCGGATCCCTTTGCCCTTGTACGGGTCCGGCTCCCGGATCGCGCGGATGCTCGCCGCCGTCTGGCCGACCGCTTCCTTGTCGCTCCCGCTGACCACGATGCGGTTGGGGGCGGGGGCCTCCAGCTGAACCCCGGCCGGCGGCCGGATCTCAACGGGATGAGAGAACCCGACCTGCAGGGCGAGGTTGGCGCCCTGCTTGACCGCGCGGTAGCCGACGCCCTGGATCTCCAGCTCGACCTGGTACCCCTTGGTCACGCCCTGCACCATGTTGGCGATCAACGCCCGAGTCAGCCCATGCAGCGCGCGGTGGAAGCGGTCCTCGCTCTGCCGGCTCACCACGATCTTCCCGTCGTCGACGGCGACCCGCATCGCCTGGTGCACGGACCGCTCCAGCGTGCCCTTCGGGCCCGCGACCCGCACGACGGGGCCGGACACCTTCACCTCGACCCCGGCCGGGATGCCGATCGGCAGCCTACCAACTCGCGACATCGTTCCGTCCTCCTGCCCGGCCGGGTCCCAGGATCACCAGATAAAGCACAAGATCTCTCCCCCGAGCCCGGCCCTGCGGGCGTCGCGGTCGGTCATCACGCCCTTGGAGGTCGAGAGGATGGCCACACCGAGCCCGCCGCGGACGCGAGGGATCTCCGTCCTCCGTTTGTAGATGCGCAGGCCCGGCCGGCTAATGCGGCGGAGGCCGGTGATGATGCCTTCCTTCCGCTCCCCATAACGGAGGTGGATCCGCACCATTCCGGGGTGATCCTTGTCCACCTGGAAATCCGCGATGAATCCTTCTGCTTTGAGGATCTTCGCGATCTCCAATTTCATCCGCGAGGTGGGGACGGTCACCAACGGGTGCCGCGCCACGAGCGCGTTCCGGATCCGGGTCAGCATATCGGCAATGGGATCTGTGATCACGCCCACGGTCTCACCTCACCAACTCGCCTTCACGACCCCGGGGATCTCACCCTTGTGCGCGAGGTCGCGCAGGCAGATCCTGCACAGGCCGAACTTTCGGAAGACCGCCCGCGGCCGCCCGCAGTTCCGGCACCGGCTGTACCGGCGCACCTTGAACTTCGGCGGCTTCCGCCACTTGATGAGCAGGGCCTTCTTCGGCATGCTCCCTACGCCCCCTCGCGGACAGGCAGGCCGAGGGATCGGAGCAGCTCCCGGGCCTCCTCGTCCGTGCGCGCCGTCGTGACAATCGCGATGTCCATCCCGCGGATCTTGTCCACCTTGTCGTAGTCAATCTCCGGGAAGATCAGCTGCTCGCGAATCCCGATGTTCATCCCGCCCCGGCCGTCGAACGAGCGGGTGGGGATCCCCTTGAAGTCCTTGATCCGCGGCAGGCTGATGTTGAACAACTTGTCCAGGAACTCGTACATCCGCTCGCCGCGCAGGGTCACCTTGCAGCCAATCGGATTCCCCGCCCGCAGCTTGAAGGCGGCGATCGACCGGCGGGCGCGGGTGACCACCGGCCGCTGGCCGCTGATCAGGGTCAGCGCCTCCACTGCCTTGTCCAGGTGCCGTTGATCCTGCAGCGCGTCCGCGACCCGCATGTTGATCACGACCTTCTCCACCCGGGGCACCCGCATGATGTTGGTGTACCCCATGCGCTTCTGCAGTTCCGGCGCGACCACGTGCTTGTAGCGCTCGCGCAGGCGCACGATCCGTGGTTCCTTCGTTGTGGGCGGTCCCGCCGCAACCTCTGCTTGCCGTTGGCTCCTCTCCGGTTTGGAGCCTCCGGAGGGGGGAGGGGCGTCCTTCGCCGGTGCCGCGTCCGCGCCTTTCGGTCCTGCCGCAACCTCTGCTTGCCGTTGGCCCCTCTCCGGTTTGGAGCCCCCGGAGGGGGGACGGCCCCCTGCGGGGGAAGCGCCCTGCGCTCCCTTCGCCGGTGCCCCTTCCGCGCCTTTCGGTCCTGCCGCAACCTCTGCCTGCCGTTGGCCTCTCTCCGGTTTGGAGCCCCCGGAGGGGGGACGGCCCCCTGCGGGGGAAGCGCCCTGCGCTCCCTTCGCCGGTGGCGCGCCCTTCCCAGCTGCCGCTTCCGAGCGGTTAGGCTTTGTCAATGATCTCTCCGCAGTGCCGGCAGACGCGAACTTTCGTCCCGTCCTCCATGGTCTGGTGCCCGAACCGGACCGCGCGCCCGCACCGCGGGCACACCAGCATGGCCTTGCCGGACGGAAACCGCATTTCTTTTTCCACGATCCCCCCGGAGGGCATCTTCTCATTGGGCTTCATGTGCTTCTTCGCCACCATCACCCCTTCGACGATGATCCGGCCATCCTTCGGGAATACGCGCAGCACCTTTCCACGCTTCCCCCGGTAGCGGCCGATGGTCACCTCGACGGTGTCGCCCCGCTTCACGTGTACTGCCGTACGCATCACAGAACCTCCGGCGCGAGCGAAATGATCTTCATGAACTGCTTGTCCCGGAGCTCCCGGGCCACCGGCCCGAAGATCCGGGTCCCCCGGGGGTTCTGCTGGTCGGTGATCAGCACGGCGGCGTTATCGTCGAAGCGGATATACGACCCGTCCGGCCGCCGCGTCGGCTTGGCCGTCCGCACGACCACCGCACGCACGATCTCCCCCTTCTTGACCCCGCTGTTGGGGATGGCCTGCTTCACCGTGGCGACGATCACATCCCCGATCCCGGCGTACCGGCGCCGGGACCCCCCGTAAACGCGAATGCACATGATCTCCCGCGCCCCGGTGTTGTCTGCCACCCGCAGCCGCGTGTAGTTCTGGATCACCCGCGCCCCTCCATCGCGCCTATCGCGCCCGCTCCAGCACCTGGGCCACCCGCCACCGCTTGTCCTTGCTCAGCGGCCGGGTCTCGGCGATGAGAACCTTGTCGCCGAGGTGCGCGTCGCCCGCCTCGTCGTGCGCCTTGAATCGCCGGCTGTGCCGGACGACCTTCCCGTAGAGCGGGTGGCGGCCCGTCCGCTCGACCTCGACCACCACCGTCTTCTGCATCTTATCGCTCACGACCGTACCCACGCGGGTCTTTCGCGCCGCGCGCGTGGCCTGCGGTTCCGTCATCACGTTCTCCCCCCCGCCGCCGCGTCCGTCCGCTCGCGCTCGCCCAACACCGTGAGGAGCTGGGCCACGGTGCGGCGCAGCAGCACCACCCGGGCCGGGTTCAGCAGTTTGCCCGAGGCCCGCTGCAATCGAAGGCTAAAGAGCTCCTGCCGGGCCTCCTGCAGCCGCTTGTGCAAATCGGCCGCGCCCAACTCCCGCAGATCGGACACGCTCACGCCTCAACTCCCATACGGTGGACAAACTTGGTCCTGATGGGCAGCTTGTGCCCGGCCAGGGTCAGGGCTTCGCGGGCCACCTCCTCGGTGACCCCTCCGAGCTCAAACATCATCCGGCCGGGGCGGACGACCGCCACCCAGAACTCCGGGTTGCCCTTCCCGCTGCCCATCCGGGTCTCGGCCGGCTTCTTCGTCACCGGCTTGTCCGGGAACACCCGGATCCACAACTTGCCGCCCCGCTTGATGAACCGGGTCACCGCCCGCCGGGACGCCTCGATCTGCTGCGCCGTGATCCACCCGCGGCCGACCGCCTGGAGGCCATACTCCCCGAAGGCCACCGTGGCGCCGCGCTGCGCTTCGCCGCGCATCCGTCCCCGGTGAGCCTTACGAAACTTCACCCTCTTGGGCATCAGCATGTGGTTCCGGCCTCCTCTGCACGACCACCCGCGGCATCCGCGACGGGAGCACGACCGTCTCCCCCGGCCGGCCGCGCATCTCGCCCGGTCGGCGGCGCTCCGGGAGCACATCCCCTCGGTAAATCCACACCTTCACCCCAATCCGGCCGTACGTCGTCAGCGCCTCCGCGATCCCAAAATCGATATCGGCGCGCAGCGTCTGAAGGGGAACCCGGCCGTCCCGGTACCATTCGTACCGGGCGATCTCGGCGCCGGCGAGCCGGCCGCGGCAGGAGATCCGGATGCCCTTCGCCCCGCTGCGCAGGCTGCGGGCCACGGCCTGCTTCATCGCGCGCCGGTAGGCGACCCGGCGCTCGAGCTGGCCGGCCACGTTTTGCGCCACGAGCACCGCCTCGAGT
>DATHLI010000219.1:0-13699 GCA_035488355.1 bacterium
CAGCACGAGGCCGAGGTGCCGGCGCAGGTCCTGCTGGCGGACCCGCCGGACGTCCACGCCGTCGATCAGCACCTCTCCGCGCTGCGGGTCGTGGAACCGCATCAGCAGGTTGATGATCGAGGTCTTCCCGGCGCCGGTGTGGCCGACAACCGCGACACTCTGCCCCGGCTCGATGGCGAATGACAGCCCCCGCAAGACCCACCCCTCGTCCTCTTCGTAGGCGAACCAGACGTCCCGGAACTCGATTCGCCCTTGCACTCGGGGCAGCGGGACAGGATCCGGAGGGTCGCGCAGCGTGACGGGCTCGTCGACCAGGCGGAAGATGCGCTCTGAGGAGGCCATTGCCGCCTGGAAGAGGTTGAACTTGTCCGAGATGTCCCGGATCGGCTCGAAGAAGCGGTCGGCGTACTGGAGCGCCGCGACCAGGATCCCGAGCGTCACGGCCTGGCTGACGACCCGGCCGCCTCCGTACCAGAGCAGCAGCGCGATGGCGATCGTCCCCACCACCTGGATCTCCGGGTAGAATCGCGAGAAGTTGCGCTGGGCGGCGAGGCTGGCCTGCAGATAGTCGTCGTTGAGCGCCTCGAACTTGCGCAGGCTCTGCCGCTCACGGGTGAACAGCTGGACCACGGTCATCCCCATGATCTGCTCGTTGAGGTAGGCGTTGATGCGCGCCAGGCGGGTGCGCACCGCCCGGTAGGCGTCCCGCGCCCGCACCCGGAACCGTTCGGTGATGAGATAGACGAGCGGCAGCACCGAGAACACCGCCAGCGCCAGCCGCCAGTCCATCCACAGCATCACGGCGGTGATGCCGACCAAAGTGGCGATGTCACCGAAGATCGCGACGACGCCCGAGGTGATCAGTTCGTTGAGGGCGTCGACATCGTGCGTGACGCGCGTGAGCAGCCGGCCCACGGGCCAGCGAGCGAAGAACGCCACCGGCAGCGCCTGCACGTGCCCGAAGATGTGCATCCGCAGATCGGTCATCGCGCGCTGCCCGACGAACTGCATCAGGTAGCTCTGGACCCACCGGGCGCTGAATCCGATCGCGAGGATGAGCAGGTAGAGCGCCGCGATCTGCGCCACGCCCCGCAGGTCCGCGGCGACCGGCCCGGCGTTCACCGACCCCGGCAGGATGTACCGGTCGATCGCGATCCGGTAGAGATAGGGACCGACGAGGTCGGTGGCCGACGCCAGCAGCAGGAGCGCGATGGCCAGCCCAGTCGCGCCGCGGTAGGGGCGCACGTATCGGAGGAGGCGCCGGATCAGGCTGACGTCGTACGTCTTGCCGATGATCTCGTCTTCCTGGAAGCGGACGCTCATCGCTTGGGTTCCTCGATCAGGTCCTCCGCCTCGAGGGCTTCCTGAATCAGCTGCTTCTCGTAGAGGTCCGCGTAGAGCCCTCCGGCGGCGAGCAACTGCGCGTGCGCGCCCTGCTCGACGATGCGTCCCTCGTTGAGCACCACGATCATGTCGGCGTCCTGGATCGTGGAGATCCTGTGCGAGATGATGATGCAGGTCCGGGACGCCCGGACCTTTCTCAGGCCGGCGAGGATTTCCGCCTCGGTGTGGGTATCCACGCTGCTCAGCGCGTCGTCGAGGATCAGGATCCTGGGGTCGCGGATCAGCGCCCGGGCGATCGCGGTCCGCTGCTTCTGGCCGCCCGAGAGGGTCACGCCGCGCTCGCCCACCACCGTCGCGTACCGGTGGGGGAACTCCTCGACGTCCCTGGCGATGCCGGCGATGGCCGCGGCGCCCGCGATCGCCGCTTCGCCGGCGGAGGCCGCGGCGTCGGGGATGGTCCCTCCGGCCGCGCCGTCGGAGCCCAGCGCGATGTTCTCTGCCATCGTGTCGGAAAACAGGAAGGTCTCCTGCGGGACGATGCCGATCGCCCGCCGCAACGACCCCAGCGAGATCTCCCGGACATCGTGGCCGTCGACCAGCACCTGCCCGGAGGAGGCATCGAAGAGGCGCGGGATCAGGTGGACCAGCGTGCTCTTACCCGCCCCGGTGGGCCCGACGATGGCCACGGTGCTCCCGGCCGGGATCGTCAGGTTGATCTGGTGGAGCACCGGCACGGTGCCGTACGCAAACGTCACGTTCCGGAACTCGACGCGGCCGCGCGGGGCCTCGAGTACCACGGGATGCGGCGCGTCCGTGATCTGCGGCGGGCGGTCGAAGATCTCGTCGAGCCGCTCCATCGACGCCCGCCCTTCCTGCCAGAGCGTGGTCACCCATCCCAGCGCGATCATGGGAAAGCTGAGCCGGGCCAGGTAGTAGGAGAACTGCACCATCTGTCCCAGCGTGATGCGTCCCCGGATGACGTCGCCGCCGCCCTGCCACAGCAGCACGACCGCCGCGACCCCAAGGATCAGCCCGATCGACGGCCAGAGGGCCCCCTGAATCCGCGCCAGCGTCAGGTTGGCCGCGACGAGCTTCTCGCTCTCTGCGCGGAAGCGCGCGATCTCCGCCTCTTCCTGGGCGAAGGCCTTGACGACGCGGATCCCGCTGAAGTTCTCCTGCGCGCGGGCGGACAGCGCGCTGAACTGCGCCTGGACCTGGTCGAACCGGCGATGGATCTCCCGCCCCAGGGCCACGAACAGCACCGAGACCATGGGGAGGATGACCATCGTCCACAGCGTGAGCCGGATATCGATCGAGAGCATGAAGGCGACGGACACGATCAGCATGACGAAGGTATGAGCGGACCGCATCAACCCCACACCGGCGAAGCGCTGCACGGCCCGGATGTCGTTCACCGCCCGGGCCATCAGGTCGCCGGTCCGCGCCCCCTGAAAGAACCCGAGGTGCAGGCGCTGCAGGTGCACGAAATAGTCGCGGCGGAGCTCCGCTTCGATCTCGAGCGCCGCCCCCAGGATCTGGATCCGCATCGCGTAGCTGAACGCCGCTTCCAGCGTAGCGATGACCACCAGGGCGCCGGCGTACACGAGCAGCCGCCCGCTCGACGCGCCCCCCCGGATGCCGTCGATGGCCAGCTTCAGCGCCCACGGGGACAGCTGCGTCATCATGATCGACGCGAGCACCGCCGCGTACCCCAACAGATACGCGCGCCGGTGCCGCCGGATGTATTCCCAGAATCTTCGGCTGAGCATGATCGGTCGATCGATATTTCGACAGAGAGGACAACGAAGTTGTCCCGGCGATTATACCACAGGGTTTCTGCCCCGCATTCGAGAACCCAAGACCGTAAGTGACGAGGCCGTGTGACGTCCCTCGAGGACGCCCATGAACGACAACGTCGGGGGTGACGACGCGACGCGTGGCCGCCTGTTGGGCGGAGGGGATCTCGGATGGTGCCGCCGATGAGATGGAACAGCGTGGTCGTGATCGTGGCTCTCGTGGTGGGGGGGACTCTGCAGGGGACCGCCGGCGCGGCGCCTTCCTCCCGTTCCGTGGGCGTGGTCGACTTCTACGCGCCGACCCCGCTCGGGGCCTTCTCCGGCCTGGTCCCGGAGCGGTTCGCCGCCGAGGAGTTCTCCAAGATGCTCAGCGGCGCAGCCGCGGGCCGGTTCGTCGTGATTCCCCGCGCGGTGATGGGGCGGGCGGAAGCGGCGCTGAACTGGCGGGATGGGGACGTGCTCCACTTCGACCGGCTGCGCGCGCTGGCCGATGCCTCAGGGGCCGACCGGCTGCTGGTCGGATGGATCTCGCACCTGGTCATCACCACGAGCGGCACCGGAGCGACCACCCCGCCCGACGATAGCGCCCCGCCGATGGCGGATGCCTCACTCGTGGTCCAGGTCTTCGATGCCGCGCAGGGGCGGGTGGTGGCGCAGACCCAGCGTTCAGCGTACGACATCGGAGGGAGCCGCACCATCCTCGTCGAGCGGGTGCTGCACCACGCCCTGGAGCCCGCTCTCCTCCCGATCGTCAACGCACTGACCGCCCACTAAGCCCAGACGCCCCGCACCATCGCGTCCTACGTTCCCGGGGCGCAAATTCAGGGCGGCGGGTTCGCGCTCGCGAGCGCGGAGCGGATGTCTAGTCCCGGTTCCCGAGGCCCATGGATCGCAGGTGAGCGGAGACAATCTCGACCAGGCGGTCCACCTCGGCGTTGAGGACTTTCCGGCCCAGGTCTGGGGCGGCGTCCCGGGGATCGGCCTCCCGGCGCAGGGTAAAATCCGGTGTCGGGTTCCCGTCGAACGCCTTGCCGTCGACGATCCCGTAGTCCCGGTAACGCAGCGGAACGTCCGTCGGCGGGAGCGAGGCCACATCGACGAGCTCGGGGCGCATCGCCATCATCAGGGACGTTTCGATTTTCTCGGCGTGCCCGGGATCGGAAAACGGCGGCGAGGCCGGCAGGAATGCCATGGCGTATTCGACCCAGACGTTGGGGCGCTCGGACTCCTCCGCCGCCAGACGGCGCAGCGTCCGTTGATGGTTGACGGCGCCGTGTCCGTTGACGATCACGATGAGCCTGTAGCGGTCGGCTTTCAGCAACCGCAGGATCTCCCGGACGGTCACCGCAAACGCGCCTTCTTCAAAGTAGAGGCTCTTGACGGGGAACTCCGGAAAATCCATCCCGACGACGCGCTCGGTGCCCTCGAACCCCAGGATGCCGAGCCCCTGCGCCTGCTGATCGTTGAGCCGGACGGTTTCCGTCCCGACGAAATAGGTCGGCAGGACGATCCCGCCGATCCGCCGGGCGACCTCCACCGCGACTTCGTGGGCGTGCAATCCGTCGGTGCCGAGCGGCAGGTGCGGTCCGTGCCACTCCAGCGGCCCGATGGGCACGAAGGCGATGGGAAGCCGGTCCCGCTCCTGCACGATGTCCGGCGGACGCATCAATTCGTACTCGACCCTACGGATCACGCATGTCTCCCCATTCGATCGGCTCCATCGGCGTTGCCTTTGACGCGAGTCATTCCAGGCGGTCCGGCGTTGGCCCGAGACGGCACAGGAGATCCAGATCGACGCCGAGGGCCCTGAGCCCGGCCTGGACGGCCCGGACATCGACCTGCCGCGGCGGCGCACCGGTCCGCGCCGCCAGCGCTCCCCCGACGCCGGCGGCCACCCCCGATGCCATCGCGGTGCCCTGGTTGCGGGTGTAGACGTCGGCGTGGTGATCCACGGACAGGCAGCGGCCGGCCACGAGCAGACCCTCGATCTGCCGCGGAACCAAACAGCGGTAGGGGATCTCGTAGACAAACATGCGGGCGATGAGCTGCCGCGCCTCGACGTCCTGGGGTCCGCCCTCCTTGCCGTCCGGAGGGTGGCCGCCCTGCTGCCGCGGATTCTGCTGGTTGGCGTCCACCCCCACGGCGTCATCGTAATGGCGGCCGGCGAGAATGTCCTCCTCAGTCATGACGTACCCACCTCGAATGCGGCGTGTCTCGCGGACGCCGATCGTGTTCGCCGAATCAAGGATGAACGAGTGCTCGAACCCCGGAATGTCCTTGCGGGCGAACGCGGCGAGTTGGATCATTTGATGCCGGGTTTCGATCTCGGCTCGGGACAAGTCTTCCGCCTTCGTCCCATCGACGCCGTAGACGCGCGTGGCGTTCACGGTGAGCACACCCCGCTCCGGCAGCACCGACTCAACCCGGAAGTAGTAACATTCCGGCCAGAGCTCGCCGCGGGCCTTGGCGTCCTCGACGAGCTTGAAGAAGCCGAACACACGGATCATGTGATGTTCCAGGTCCAGCATGCACTGCAGGGGATCGGGCGAGAAGTCGTCGGGACGCGACTTCACGTAGTCGACCAGCCGGGCGACATCGACGCCCCCCATGCGAAAGATCAGCGTCATGGGCCGCATCTTCCCGTCCTCCTCGCGGCCTTTGACGAATGGGGCTCCCGCGCGGGCGGCCACGTCGGCGTCGCCGCTGGCGTCGATCGTCACGCGGCTGAGGATGGCCTGGCGCCCCGACTTGTTCTCCACCACGATGCCGCGCAGCACCGGCCCGTCGAGGATGACGTCGCTCACGAGCGTGTGCAGCAGGATGTTGACGCCGGCTTCCGCCAGCATCTCGAGCGCCGTGATCTTGTACAACTCGGGATCGTAGACGACAAACTCACCCGGGATCGCGCCGCCCCGGGCGATGAGGCGGTCGAATAACTCGCGCACGAGTCCTCGGGACGCGGCGTAGGGGACGTAGAAGAGGTTCATCATCGCGGCGGTGCCCGTTCCGCCGAGGGATCCGAAGCGCTCGACGAGCAGCGTCGGCGCCCCGCTGCGGCCGGCCGCGAGGGCGGCCATGACGCCCGCGATGCCGCCGCCCACCACGAGCACGTGCGTGGTCAGCGCCACCGGGATCTCCCGCGCTGGCTCCGCGACGCGCCCGGCCTGGTCGATCCCCGCCGCCACTGCGATACACCTCCGCATGCTGCCGGCCGCGCCCGCAGGAGAGGCCTGCGGGCCGCGCACGTCGCGCCGCGACACGCCCTATGCTAACAACCGGCCGGAGCGGATGTCAAATCGATTTGACACCGGCGCCGCTCGACGTCACAATATGTCACAATATGGCCGTGGCATACGCGTGAAGGGATGGCGCGGTAACCGGGGGGCACTACTCATGCGAAAGCCTGCGAACCGCCTTCGAGACGTGGCGCGCCTCGCTGGCGTATCGGTGCCGACGGCGTCTCAGGCGCTGAACGGCCGGGCGAGGATCAGCGACCAGACGCGCAAGCGCGTGGCGCAAGTCGCGCGCCGGCTCCGGTACGCGCCGCACGCCGCCGCCCGCCGCCTCATCCTGGGGCGCTCGAATTCGGCGGCCATGGTGCCCGGATCCAATATGACCGGGATGTTCTCGGATCTCTTCTACCGCGCGGTCCTGGCCGGGGTCGGCGGCGTCTTCGAGGAAGCGGGCTACCGAATGCTGATCACGCCGCCGCTCCGATCGGCGTCGCAGCCGCCCCAGTTTGTCGAGATGGCGAGCGCCCGCGAGATCGACGGCGTGCTCGTCGCGGGCGCCGTCGACGGCCGGTGGGTGAAGCAAACGATGGACACCGGGATGCCGGTCGTGCTCCTCGACAACCACCTCCCGGGCAAACCAGTTTGCGCAGTCGTCAACGACAACACGGGGGGAGCCTACAGCGGGACCCGCCACCTGGTCGAGCTGGGGCACACCCGGATCGGCTTCGTGGGCGCCGCCGTCGACTACCCGTTCGGGCGCGAAACGCACGACGGATACCGCCGCGCGTTGGCAGACGCCGGTCTCCCGGTGGATCCCGCGCTTGAGATCGTCATTCCCATCGATGCGGAGCGTGCGCGTGAAGGCGCGGGCGCGCTGCTGTCGCTGGCCGATCCACCTTCCGCCATCTTCGCCGTGACCGACATGCTGGCGCTGGGTGTGACCGCCGCGGCCCGTGAGCGCGGCCTGGCCATCCCCGCGGATCTCTCGGTCGTCGGGATGGACGACATCGACCTGGCCGCGGTGACCAACCCGCCCCTGACCACGGTGCGCATCGCGAAGGAGGCGATGGGCCGGCGGGCCGCCCGAATGCTCCTCGATCTCATCCGCGGGGAGGATGTCGATCCCAGATTGGTCACCCTGCCGACTGAGCTCGTCGTACGAGGCACGACCGGAGGGCGCCGATGACACGAGACACGGGAGAACGGCTGGCCATCGACGGGGGAACACCGGTTCGCACCCAACCGCTCCTGCCCGGCTACCCGGGCGGTCTCCTGATCGGCGAGGAAGAGAAAGCCGCCGTCATGGAGGTGCTGGACAGCCAGAGCTTATTCCGCCACTACGGCCCCAGGCCGCTGCGGAAGGTCGCGCAGTTTGAGCGCGCGTTCGCGCAGGCCGTGGGCGCCCGGTACGCCGTGGGGGTCACGTCCGGGACCGCGGCGTTGATGACCGCGCTCGCGGCGCTGGGGGTCGGGCCGGGCGACGAGGTGATCGTCCCCACGTACACCTGGGTGGCCACGATCAACGCCGTCGTGCACCTCGGCGCGGTGCCCGTCTTCGTGGACATCGACGACAGCCTCACGATGGATCCCAGAAAACTCGAGGCGGCGGTCACGCCGTGCACGAAGGCGATCCTCCCCGTGCACATGCGCGGCGCGGGGGCGGACATGGGCCCGATTCTGGACGCCGCGGCCAAGCACCACCTGTACATCGTCGAGGACGCGGCCCAGGCGGTCGGCGGGCGCTACCGGGGCCGCCGCCTGGGGACCCTCGGCGCCATCGGCGCCTACAGCCTCCAGTACCACAAGGTCATCACGACGGGGGAAGGCGGCATGGTCGTCACGGACGACCCCGCGCTCTGGGAGCGCGCCGTCCGGTACCACGACCAGGGGTCGGTCCGCATGGAGGAGCTGGACGAGACGATCCCATCCGGCAACCCGCTGATGATCGGGATCAACTTCCGAATGAACGAGATCACCGGCGCGATCGGGCTGGTGCAGCTCGGCCGGATGGAGTGGATCATTGAGCGGATGCGCGCGCACAAGGCGGCGGTCCTCGACGGCATGCGGGGGCTGCCCGGCGTGACGATCCGTCGGCTGCCCGATCCGGAGGGGGACACCGGGGCCACGCTGATGTTCTTCCTGCCGACCGACGAGCAGGCGAGCGCGTTCAGCAAGGCGCTGGCCGCCGAGGGGATTCGGACGGAGGTGGCCTGGAACAGCGGCCAGCACGTGTACTACCACTTCGACCAGATCATCGAGCGGCGGATGTTCGCGGAGCGCCACTGCTCGTGGGAGTGCCCCCACTACAAGGGGCACGCGCGTCTCGAGAAGGGCATGTTCCCCCAGACGGACGACCTCCTGCGGCGCGCGCTGCAGATCGATCTCCACCCGCTCCTGACGGAGCGCGACGAGTTCGACATCGTCCGCGGGATGCGCAAGGTCGCTTCCGCGCTCCTGTAGCCCCGGGCGCGTCGGCGCCGCGTTACATGCCCCCGGCAGACGCCCGGGGGCCCAGTCCCGCGAGATCGAGGCCCGGCCGCCGGCCCATCACCAGATCGGCCACGGCGCGGCCGGACCCGCAGGCCATCGTCCATCCCATGTGCCCGTGGCCGGTGTTGAAAAACAGATTGGGATGCCGGCCGGCCCCCAGGATGGGCGCGCCGTCCGGGGTCATCGGCCGGAGGCAGGCCTGATACCGGCCTGCCGCCTCTTCGATCGCTTCGGGGAAGATGTCGCGCGCAAACCGCTTGATATTGTTGAAGTCCCGAGGCGTCCACCGCCAATCGTATCCGGCGAATTCAGCGGTCGACGTCATCCGGAGGCGGTCGCCCTGCCGGGACCACGCGACCAGCCAGGCTTCATCCACCCCGGGGACCGTAGGCGCGAGTCCCCCCTTCTTCAAGGGAAACGTCGACGAGTAGCCCTTGGCCGGATAGATGGAGAGCCGGACTCCCACCGTTCGGGCGACGATCGGGCTCTGGACCCCAAGGGCCAGCACATAGGCGTCGGCCGTCAGGACGCCGCGATCCGTGACGGCGCCGGTCACCCGGCCGCGCTCGGAGCGCAGCGCCGCGACCCGTGTTCCGGACTGAACGCTCAGGCCGAATTTTTCCCGGCAGGTCCGCTCCAGGCTGTGCGTAAAGAGTCTCGCGTCGCCGCTGGAATCTCCGATGTCCCGGACGGCCCCGGCGATCTTGTCCTTCACCGGCTCGAAGACGGGATCGAGCTTCGCGACGCCGTTCGCATCCAGGATCTCCTGGCGCTGACCGTGCTCCGCCATGAGCGCCATTTTCTTGGCGCCGAGCTCCAACTCCACCGGGTCGCGGTACACGTAGAGCGCTCCCTGCCGGATCGCATGATATTCGATCCTCTCGCCGCGGACGAGCTCGGTCAACAGGCCCTGACTGTACTGGCACAGGCGGAGCTTGACCAGCGTGCTGCGTCGTGAACGCTCAGCCGTACACTCGCGGAGAAACCTCAGTCCCCACGTGTACAGCCGGGGGTCCGGGGTGAGTTTGACCCGAATGGCGGTCTCCTGACCGAACAGCGATCGGAACAGCTGCCGCGGCGCCCGGGGAGAGGCCCATGAGAACGAATGGCCGGTGGCCAGGATGCCCGCGTTGCTCGCGGTCGCTTCCTGTCCGAGTTCCTGGTTCGCCTCCACCACGGTCACCTCGCAGCCATCCTTGGCCAGGTAATAGGCCGTCGTGATTCCTGCGATCCCACCGCCCAGGACCAGCACTCTCATCGGCCGCGATGCCCTCCTCCGCCCTTAGAGGCGTTGGAGTGATTGCAGATCCGTCCGGTGACTCCCTGCCGCCCGGAATCGAGGCGTGTGCCGGGGCGGCGGGGCTCCGTCCTCGCTATGGTAGACATCTTGACATATAGATATATCACTGCTAAGATATATGAAAAGCATGGACGACAACCGGTCGCAGGCCGCTGGCGGCGACGGGGCTGCGTCGGGCGACCCACCGCGGAGCCTTGACGGTATGGACGGCAATGATCCACGAGAGGCAAGCATGCCACACGATGGGGGTGACAGGTGTTGAATCGTATTCAGTTGATCGGGCGTCTCACGCGGGATCCGGAGTTACGCTACGTGTCCAATGGACACCCGATGGCCCAGTTCACGCTCGCGGTTGATCGGGACTTCAAGAACGCCGCGGGGGATCGCGAAGCCGACTTCATCAAGTGCGTCGCCTGGCGGAAGCTCGCCGAGCAGGTGGGGCAGTACTGCGCTCGCGGCCGTCTCGTGGCGGTAGAAGGCCGGCTGCAGAGCCGGGCGTACGAGGCCTCGGACGGGGCGCGCCGGCGCGTCACCGAGGTGGTGGGAGATCGCGTCTGGTTTCTCGACAGCCGGCGGGCCGAGGGCGAGGCCGTCCCCGAAGCCGCTCCCGAAAGCACGGCTGAGGCGGCGCCCGGCGATGGGCAACCCGAGGTGATCGAGGACGCCGAGGCCTCGCCCGAGGACCCCAATCGAAGGCCGATCGAAGCGGAGAGTAGTGCAAATGTAAGCGAGGAGTGGAGCAGAGGTCACTCATAATCCGGGCGGCCGACTCGCACGGACGAGGCACCCACGTGGTGGGCGCTTCACACCCCCTCCGAAGCGTCGGGCGCTGCCGCGCCCCCTCGTCCCTGCGGTCGGGCCGCGGCCCGGCTCGATAGGAGGGTGTCCCCGCAGTCTGCGCCGTGAACATGTCATAGTCCCGGGCGTCTCGCCCGCGACGCGATCCCAGCCGGATGGTCCCACGCCCCACGGCTGGTGGCTTCTCCCCTGGCCCGTCTGAGTTTTCGCCCACGAGATTCACAGAGTCGCCCCTAGGATCCGCACGATAAGGTAACAAGCCGGAGGCATGACCGGCCGCGGCCGCGATGCGGTCGCGGCTATTCTATTGGAAGAAAGGGGATGATCGAGATGGCGAAGGACCCCGCGGCCGCGGTGATGCGGCTGACCCCGCGCGATCGCGCGCTGATTGAAGTGCTCGGGGAGGTGCGTTATCTGACGGCGGCACAGATCCAGCAGGTGTGCTACCCGTCCGCGTCCGTGGAAACCACCAGGCACCGCCTGTCGCTCTTGAAAAAGCGCGGGGTCCTGACCTTCCTCGCGCACCGGACGTTTGAAGACCGGCGGGCATTCTGGGGGTTGTCGCCGGCCGGCAGGACCGCGGCGGAAGCGGTCGCGGCGGCCGAGCATGGCGCGCCGGCGGCGGCACCACCGCGCGCCAGAGCCGTTGCCGCGCTCCAGATCGAGCATCTCATCGCGACCAACCAGGTCTTCTGTGACCTGTGCGCGCAGCACCGGGCGGGCCGGCTGGGCGCCTTCCGGTGGCTCGGCAGCCACCACGCTCAGGTCGACCTGGAAGACACCCGCCTGGTGCCCGATGCCCTGATCCTTGTGGGGACACCTGAGGGCAGCGTCTGGATGTATTGCCTCGAGCTCGATCAGGGCACGATGGCGCCGCTTCAGTTGTCGGCAAAGTTCGCCCGCTATCGCCTCTTCCACGACATTGCGAACCTCCGGCGCGACGAGCCGGTCTGGGGGATCCGGGCGTCGAGTTGGGTGGTGTTTGCCTGCAAGGATTCCGCGCGTGCGGCGTGCGCCGCGGAGCTGGCAGCCCGCGCCGGCCTGGAACGGATATGGGCGGGCCCGGCCGCGGAGGTGGCCGCGGGCCTGGCCGCCTCGGTGGGCCCCGACACCGTCGTCCGCCCCGCAAACCTGCCGCCCGGGCTCACCGGAGGGATCGTCCCTCCATACACCGGCGGTGCTCTGCCGGTAGATGAGCGAGAGACACGAGAGGAGGGATCGCAATGAGCCGGAGACAGATCGGTATGGCCGCGGGGCTCGGCATCGCGCTCGGCGGCATGATGCTGCTCCACCCGGGCCCGATATTCTGGGCCGATCTTGCCTGCGCGGCGGCGCTCGTCGCGGTCCTCGGCCGCATCGGCGCCCGCACACGGGCTTACCGTCCGTTGATGGGGGCGCGGTGGGCAGGGCGGGCGGAGGCCGGCCCATTGACGGCCCCGGGGCCCTTCCTTCTCGGCCTCTGGGGCGAGTCGGGGACCCCGCTGTACCTGACCGAAGAGCGGCTCTCCGGGCACGTCATGGTCGTGGGGCCGTCGAGAAGCGGGAAAACCGCCGGCGCCATCGCCCCCAACCTCCTCCTTCGGGATCCCGGGCGGGAGAGCGTCGTGGTGCTGGACGTGAAGACCGGACCGCGATCGCTCTGGAACGTGACGGCCGGGCGCTACGGTTCCCGGGCCCGCCTCTTCTGCCCGTTCTTCGAGGACTCCATCGGGTACAATCCTCTGGCGCGCATCGATTCGATCGGCGCGGCGCAGCGGAAGGCCGCGCTCCTCGTGCAGAACACCACGCCCCGCGGCCTGTCGGGCGACGCGCGGGTGTACGCGGCGGCGACCTGCGATCTCGCCGCGTTGTTGTTCCTCCACGTGCAGCAGGACCGGCCGGCCGGCGGACACACCGTCGGCGCGGTGTACCGGTTGGCGATGGGGGGACCCGCGCTCGTGCGCGAGGTGCTCCGGTCCAGCCGGGTCGCCGAGGTGCGGGAGCGCCACGGGATCTTTTCGGCGCGCGAACGCCGGGTGCAGGAGGCTGCCGTGACCGGTGTGCTGGAGCGCCTGTCGCCTTGGGCCGACCCGCTGGTGGGGGAGGCGACATCGCACGACTTCGACCTCGGCCGGATCGGCCGGGAGCCCACCGCCTTCTACATTCTCCTGCCGGAGACCGACGGGCCGCGGCTCCAGCCGCTTGTCGCGTGGCTGGTCGCCGATCTCCTCGACGAGTTGGTTGAGCAGTCCGACCGCGAGGGCCTCCGCTGCCCGGTGCGGGTCTACCTCGATGAATTCCGGCAGTTCGGGTATCTCCCCGGGTTGAGCGAGACGCTCCCCACCCTGCGTGAACGGGGCATCAGCGTCCTGCTCGGCGTGCAGGTGTTGAGCCAGATCGAGGAGATCTACGGGCCGGCCGAGGCCCGCACGCTGCTCGGGAATACCGAGACGAAGCTGCTGTTCCGCGCGGGAGATTTCGAGACCGCGCGCATGATCAGCGCCTGGCTGGGCCGGACCACGGTGCCGGCTGTTTCGGTGACGACCCGAGGCCGGGACCGCAGCACGACCGTCTACCCGTACGTGCGTCCCCTGATGCCGCCCGAGGAGCTCACACGCATTCCGGACGGCGCGGTGATCGCGCTGGCGGGAGCGTCCCCGCCGCTGGCCCTGTGGCAGGCCCGCTACTTCGCGGTCCGCGGGTTGACGGTCTCGCCTCCTCCGTTTCCGCTCCGCCGCCGCACGCCCCGCCCCATCGCC
>DATHLI010000220.1:0-1761 GCA_035488355.1 bacterium
GCAGCACGGCAACATCCTGGTCAGCGATGGGAAACTGGTGCTCATTGACTACGACGGCATCTTTCTTCCGAAACTCGCGCGCCTGAGGACCAACGAAATTGGACACCCGAATTATCAGCACCCGGGGCGGAATGCAGACTATTACAATGCCTCCGTCGATCGTTTTTCGTCGATTGTCATCTACCTGGGGCTGCGCGCGATCTCGGAGTCTCCAAGGTTGTGGGCCAAATACGATGACAGCGAGAGTATGCTCTTTCGCGCGGAAGATTTCGTCGATCTGGCGCGCTCGGCCGTGCTTCGGGAGGTGTCCGCGCTTCCCGGGCTTTCCTCGGATGTCGAGAAGTTCCAGGGCGTATGCAAACTGCCGTTTGCTGATGTCCCGGACCTTGAAACCTTCATCGCGGGGCGTTTTCAGTATCCAGGAGGCGCGGTTGCCCATGCGCCCGCGGCCTCGGCGGCGCCGAAAGCGGGGCCGCCGCCCGCCGCGCCAAAGGCCGTCCCGCCCGCGGCTCCATCGAGGGCGGTGGTGCTCCCGGCCGCGCCAAAGGATGTCCCGCCCGCCGCGGCCCCGGGAGGCCGGCCGGCGCTCCTTGACGGGTCGAACGTCGAACTGCTCAGGAGGTATGCCGGTCAGCGGGTCGACGTCGTTGGGTCCGTGGCATACTATCACGTCTCTGGGAAAGGATTCAGCCGTCCCCTCGTCCTGCTCAACTTCGGCGCCTATCCCGATCACACGTTCACGCTGGTCTTCCGGGATCGTGCGCTGAAAGCATTCCGGCGCAGCGGGGTGGATCCCCAAATCCTCGTGGGTAAGCGGATCAAGGTGTCGGGCGTCATGGCAAGTTACAAAGGCAAACCGCAGATGGAGGTGGAGGGTCCCGCGCAGATTCAGGTGCTCGGTGGAGGAACGACGGCACAGCCGTTGATCGGGAGCGCGGCGGCCGCCCCCGTCTCGGGTCCCCATCGGCAGGCGGGCGCCGGCTCGGCCGAATCAGTGTTCGACACGCTGTACGCCGGTCGAGCGCTCTCACAGGGTCCTGCGAAAGCGGCGCCCACGCAAGCGCCTCCACCGACGCCGGCGAAGGCCCCACCTGTTCACGCTCCCACCCCGAGGCCGGCGAAGGCTCCACCTGCCCACGCTCCCACCCCGAGGCCGGCGAAGACTCCACCTGCCCACGCTCCCACCCCGAGGGCCGCGAGGAAGGCACGCCGTCAAGTTCCTCGTGAAGGGCTGGCCCACAAGAAGGCCTCAGGCGTTCTGGTGGGCATCCTGTTTGTGGTTGTGCTGGGACTGGTCGGTTGGGCCATTTGGGCATTGGTGGGCTTTACCGGGGGGTGGTGAGCCGGTGGACGGTCCATTGGGTACCCAAGAAGGCGGCTTGGGAGAGCCGCCGTGGGGCATGATTGAGTGTGCGGTCAAACAGAGGCCCGTGCCTCTCATGAGAGGCAGGGCCCCAGCACGCAGAGGAGGCGGTACGGATGTCGTACACAGCTGAAATCAGCCGCAAGAACCCGTCGTGCTTTCTCTTCCTGATCGACCGATCCGGCTCCATGGCGGATCCCTTCGGGGAAGACTCGAAGCGGCGGAAAGCCGACCAGGTCTCAGACGTGATCAATCGACTCCTGCAGAACCTCATCATCAAGTGCGCGAAGCAGGAGGGCGTGCGAGACTACTACCACATCGGCGTGATCGGGTACGGGAATCAGGTCGGCCCCGCCTTCGCCGGTGCGCTCGCCGGCAAGGAAATGGTGCCCATCAGC
>DATHLI010000221.1:0-3511 GCA_035488355.1 bacterium
GCCGGCTCGGATGCCGGGTCGCTCGCGGCGACCGCGCGGGATGCCGGAGATCACTGGGTCCTCAACGGGACCAAGATCTTCGTCACGAACGGGGTGGAGGCGAACGTCCTGATCGTCTACGCGCGCACCGAGACCGATCCCGGGAGCCGGGGGATCAGCGCGCTCATCGCCGAGAAGGGAGACCCGGGGCTCTCGGTCGGCAAGGTGGAGCACAAGCTCGGCATCCGTGCCAGCAGCACCTGCGAGATCGTGCTCGACGAGTGCCGGATCCCCAAGGACCGGCTGCTCGGGCAGCGGGGCAGGGGATTTAGCATCGCGCTCTCGACGCTCGACGGAGGGCGGATCGGGATCGCCTCCCAGGCCCTCGGTATCGCGCGCGCGGCCATGGAAGACGCGACCGCCTACGCGAAGGAGCGCAGGCAGTTCGGCCGTCCGATCGCCGCGTTCCAGGGGACACAATGGAAGATCGCCGACATGGCGACCCGGATCCAGGCCGGCCGCCTGTTGGCCTACCGCGCGGCATGGCTGCGGGACCAGGGGCGGCGCCATACGCGCGAGGCGTCCATGGCCAAGCTCTTCGCGTCCGAGACCGCGATGTGGGCGGCGACGCAGGCGGTGCAGATCTTCGGCGGCTATGGGTACATACAGGAGTATCCGGTGGAGCGCCACTTCCGCGATGCCAAGATCACCGAGATCTACGAAGGGACGTCCGAGGTCCAGCGAATGGTGATCGCGCGCCAGATCCTGGGCGCGTCATAGCCGAGCGGGTCCGCGGAATCCCGTCCGGAGGAGCCGGAAGACAGAGGAGCGTCCCAATGGATGTGGCGGTCTGCGTCAAGCACGTTCCGGACACCGAGGCGGCGATCCGGATCCGGGCGGATCGGCACGGGATCGACGAGAACGGGCTCCCGTTTGTCATGAACTACTACGACGAGCACGGGGTCGAAGAGGCGCTGCGGATCAAGGAGCGCCTCGGGGGGACGGTCACGCTCCTGACCGCCGGTCCTGTCCGGGCGGCCCTGGCGCTGCGGTCCGGCCTGGCGATGGGGGCCGACGCGGCGGTGCACATCGAGGATCCGGCCCTCGAGGGCGCGGATCATCTCGGCGTGGCCAAGGCGCTCGCGGCCGCGATCGGCGCGCAGCGCTACGACCTCATCCTCTGCGGGAAGCTGGCGACCGACGACAACGCGGCCATCGTGGGTCCGGCCCTCGCCGAGTTCCTCGGGTTCCCGCAGGCGACCGCGGTGACGAAGCTGGAGCTGGGCGACGGGACCGCGACGGTGCACCGCGAGGTGGAGGGCGCGATCGAGGTGCTGCGGGTGGCGCTTCCGGCCGTGATCACCGTCGAGCGCAGCATCAACGAGCCGCGGTATCCGTCGCTTCCGGGGATCATGAAGGCCAAGCGCACGCCGGTGACCACGAAGACGCTGGGCGACCTCGGGCTGGCGCCCGGCGAGGTGGGGATAGCCGCGGCCCGGGTGGAGGTCCTCGACCTGAGCCCGCCCCCGCAGCGCCGGGCAGGCCGGATCCTCCAGGGGGAGCCCGCGGAGATGGTCAAGGACCTGGTGCGGCTCCTCCACGAGGAAGCCAAGGTCCTCTAAGAACGCCGCCGAGGGAGCCGGGATGAGCAGCGATATCTGGGTGCTGGCCGAGTACGCCGGGGGCCGTCCCCGCAAGATCACCTTCGAGCTGCTCGGAAAGGCGTCCGGCCTGGCGCAGGAGGCGGGGGGCCAGGTGGTGGC
The DNA here is from genome assembly GCA_035488355.1 of bacterium. Taxonomy (GTDB): domain Bacteria; phylum Sysuimicrobiota; class Sysuimicrobiia; order Sysuimicrobiales; family Segetimicrobiaceae; genus Segetimicrobium. The sequence goes on from DATHLI010000221.1 coordinate 1,743, forward strand.
CCTGGCGCTCGGCTCCGGGATCGCGGGCGCCGCCCAGGAACTGGCCGCTCACGGCGCGGATGTGGTCAGGGTGGCCGACGATCCGCTCCTCGCCCAGTACACGACGGACGCCTACACCGCCGTGATCGAGCCGGTGGTCTCGGTGGAGGAGCCGTTCCTCTTGATGATCGGCAGCACCGCAATGGGCCGGGATCTGGCCCCCCGGCTGGCCGCCCGGCTCGGGGCCGGCATCGTCACGGATTGCGCGACGGTCGAGGTCGTCGATGGCGGGGTCGAGACGACCCGGCCGGTGATGACGCGGAAGGCCATCGCCCGGGTGGCGTTTCGGGGTGACGGGATCCGGATCGCCGTCGTGCTGCCCAATATCTTCGCGCCCCCTCGGCCGGACCCGTCGCGCGCGGCCGAGGTCCTGCCGATCTCGGTCACTCTTGATCCCGCGTCGATCCGAACCCAGGTCCTCGAGGTGAAGGCGATCGCTCGGGAGACGCTCCCGCTCACCGAGGCGGACATCATCGTGTCCGGGGGCCGGGGGCTCCGGGGGCCGGAGCACTTTGGGCTCCTCAAGGAGCTGGCCCAGGCGCTCGGCGCCGCGGTGGGATCCAGCCGCCCCCCGGTCGACTCCGGGTGGGTCCCGCACGACTACGAGATCGGCCAGACCGGCAAGACCGTCAACCCCCAGCTCTACATTGCCTGCGGGATCTCGGGCGCCCCCCAGCACCTGGCGGGGATGTCGGGGTCCCGCACCATCGTCGCCATCAACAAGGACCCGCAGGCGCCCATTTTTTCGATAGCATCGTATGGGGTGGTGGGGGACCTGTTCGTGGTCGTCCCCCTGCTCACTGAGGAGGTCCGCAGGTTGCGAGGAGCGTCTCATGGATGAGGCCGCGCGGAAGCGCATCGCCGCGGCGCGGAAGCGGTGGGAGGAGACCACCCTGCGCCAGGCCCTGGCCCGCCAGCCCGAGCGGGCGGAGCGGTTCACGACCCTCTCGGATCTCGAGGTCTTCCGCCTCTACGGCCCCGACGACATCGCCGGCCTCGACGCCGGGCGGGACCTGGGGCTGCCGGGCGAGTACCCGCTGACCCGCGGGATCCACCCGACGATGTACCGGGGCCGGCTGTGGACGATGCGGATGTTTGCGGGGTTCGGCACGGCCGAGGACGCCAACGCGCGGTTCCACTATCTGCTCGGCCAGGGGGTCACCGGGCTCTCGGTCGCCTTCGACATGCCGACCCTGATGGGCTACGACTCGGATTCCCCCCGGTCGGCCGGGGAGGTGGGCCGGGAAGGGGTGGCGATCGACAGCGTGGAGGACATGGCGCTCCTGCTGCGCGACGTCCCGCTCGACCGGGTGACGACGTCGATGACCATCAACGCGCCGGCCAACGTGCTCCTGGCGCTGTACGTCGCGGTCGCCGAGTCCCGGGGGATCAGCCCCTCCGCGATCGGTGGGACGATCCAGAACGACATGCTCAAGGAGTTCATCGCCCAGAAGGAGTGGATCGTCCCCCCGCGGGCGAGCATGAAGCTGATCCAGGACATCCTCGTCTACGCGACCCGCGGCGTGCCGCGGTGGAACACGATCAGCATCAGCGGCTACCACATCCGGGAGGCTGGGGCGACGGCGGTTCAGGAACTGGCGTTCACGCTGGCGGACGGGATCGCCTACGTGCAGGCGGGCTGTGAGGCGGGCCTGGAGGTCGACGCGTTTGCCCCGCGGCTGTCGTTCTTCTTCGATGTGCACAACGATTTCTTCGAGGAGATCGCCAAG
>DATHLI010000222.1:0-3389 GCA_035488355.1 bacterium
GCGTCGTCGCTGCGCATGACGTCCCAATGCTTCTGCATGAACAGCACGCCGGGGCGGGACGGGTGCATGGCGATGCGGTGCACGCAGTGGCCGACCTCGGCCTTCGGATCGGGGAGCATCTGCGACTGCAGGCCGCGGTTCACCGGCCGCCAGGTCTTGCCCGCGTCGTCGGTCCGGAACGCGCCCGCGGCGGAGATGGCGATGAAGAGCCGCCCGGGATGGCTCGGATCCTGGACGATCGTGTGCAGGCACATCCCACCGGCGCCCGGCTGCCACCTGGGACCCGAGCCGTGGCCGCGCAGGCCCGGGAGTTCCTGCCAGGTCTGCCCGCCGTCGGTCGTGCGGAACAAGGCGGCGTCTTCAACGCCCGCGTAGACGGTGTCCGGATCGGTCAGCGACGGCTCGAGATGCCAGACCCGCTTGAACTCCCAGGGATGCTGGGTGCCGTCGTACCACTGATGAGTGCCCGGAACGCCGTCGTACACGAACTGGTTCCCCACCGGCGCCCACGTCTTGCCGCCGTCGTTGGAGCGCTGGATCACCTGCCCGAACCAGCCGCTGGTCTGCGACGCATAGAGCCGGTCCGGATCAGCGGGAGACCCCTTGACGTGGTAGATCTCCCAGCCCGCAAAGTGGGGGCCGCTGATGTCCCACCGCTGGCGCCGGGCGTCCGACGTCGCCACGAACGCGCCCTTGCGTGTCCCGACCAACACCCGTACTCCGCTCATCGCTCACTCCTTCCTGGGTTTCGCGCCCGGCGCACGAAGATCTCTGTCGCCGCCCGGCGCGGCTGCGCGCGCTGACTTACTGGCTGGGCAGGCCGGGGATCTCCATGATCGGCCGAATCTCCACCGTCCCCAAGGAGGCGCTCGGAAGCCGGCCCGCGATATCGATCGCCTCGTCCAGATCCGTGACGTCGATGATGAAGTAGCCGCCGAGCTGTTCGCGCGTCTCCGCGAACGGACCATCGGTCACGACCCGTCTGCCGTCCCGCACCCGGACGCTGGTCGCCGTCGACACAGGATGCAGCGGAGCGGCGGCGAGATACCGTCCGGTCGCTCGAATCTGATGCGCAATCTGCGCCGACTCCCGGTAGCACTGCTCCTTCTCCGCCTCATCCGAGGCCTGCTCATCGCCGTACACCAGCAGCATGTATTTCATCCGGCCTCCTCCACTTCGTTGTCCGTGCCGGCGCCCCGGCCCCGCGCAGCGAAACACGCGGGCCGGCATCCCATCATCGCGCGGCCACAACCCTCCCCAATTTAGCACACGGGGGGTCATGCAGTCTTCTGCACCATAGTCGAACGGCCGGGCTCGAAATCGACAGGCCCGGCACTCCAGAATGTTCCCTAGGCAGCTCGGCCGCCGTCGATTTCTCGCCCCTTCGGACGACCATGTCATGCGCGGAGCGCTTTCAAGGAACGAGGAGGAATGATGCGATACGTGTGCTTGATCTACCATGAGACAATGAGGCCGGACGCGATGCCCGGGGGCGAGCGGGAGGCCGCGGCGGCCCAGACCCTGAACTATGGCGAAGAGCTCAAACGGCAGGGGTACGTCATCGCCGCCGAGGCCCTCCAGAGCGCGCAGACCGCCATGACCGTGCGGGTCAAGAACGGCAGGGTCTCCACCACCGAGGGCCCCGCCGCCGAGACCAAGGAGCAATTGAACGGGTTCATCCTCATCGACGCGCGGGACCTGAACGAGGCCATCCAGGTGGCGTCCAAGATGCCGGAGGCGAAAGTGGGAAGCATCGAAGTGCGGCCGATCAGGGAGTCCCATCGGACCGACCGGTGGATGCGCGGCGGATGAGCGGGGACACCGCCGAACCGGCGCGCCAGGCGGTCGACGCCGTCTACCGCTCTGAGTCGCGCCGCGTCCTCGCCACCCTGATCCGCCTGCTCGGCGATTTCGATCTCGCCGAGGAGGCGCTCCACGACGCCTTCACGGCCGCGATGGAGCAGTGGCCCCGGGACGGCGTGCCGGGCAACCCCCGGGCCTGGCTCGTCTCGGCCGGCCGTTTCAAGGCCATCGACGCCCTGCGCCGGCGCGCCCGGTTCGACACGTCGCTGGCAAGACTCGCCGAAGACCTGAACACCGGCGCCGGGGATGCCGCCGGGTCGAACGGCGAGGATCTCGAAGACGACCAACTGCGGCTGATCTTCACCTGCTGCCACCCGGCCCTGCCGCCGGAGGCCCAGGTGGCGCTGACCCTGCGCGAGGTGTGCGGGCTCACGACCGAGGAAATCGCGCGCGCCTTCCTCACCACCGCGCCCACGGTGGCCCAGCGCATCGTCCGCGCCAAGAGAAAGATTCGCGACGCGCGCATCCCCTATCGGATCCCGTCGCGGGAGGATCTGCCCGGCCGGCTGGACAGCGTGCTGCGCGTCGTCTATCTGGTGTTCACCGAAGGCTACGCCGCCTCGTCGGGCCCGTCGCTGACGCGGGCCGATCTCTCGGGCGAGGCGATCCGGTTGGGGCGGCTGCTCATGGCGCTGCTGCCGGAGCCCGAGGTGGCGGGACTCCTCGCGCTGATGCTGCTCCATGAATCGCGCCGGGCAGCCCGCACCTCGCCGGCGGGTGAGCTCGTCCTGCTGGACGACCAGGAGCGCTCGCTCTGGAACCGTGCCCAGATCACCGAGGGGCTGGCGCTGGCGGACCGCGCGCTGTCGTCACGGAGGTTTGGCCCCTACACCCTCCAGGCGGCGATCGCGGCGGTGCACGCCGAGGCGCCCCGCGCCGCCGCGACCAACTGGGACCGCATCGTCGGATTCTACGAGGTGCTGGCCAGGGTCGACCCCTCGCCCGTGGTCGAACTGAACCTCGCCGTCGCAGTGGCGATGCGCGACGGCCCCGCCGCGGGGCTGTCCCTCATCGACGCCCTGCTGGCGCGCGGGGACCTGAGCAACTACCACCTCGCGCACGCGGCGCGGGCGGACCTCTGCCGGCGGATGGGGAAGACTGCGGAGGCCCGCGCGGCATATGAGCGCGCCCTCGTCCTGACACGGCAGGAGACGGAGCGGCGGTTTCTGCAAAAGCGCCTGGCCGACTTACCAAAGTGAACCCGGCCTGACGAGACTACCGCCGGCCCGGCCGCCGCGCGCGCCCTTTGCGGGGCGCCCGGGACCGGTCACCGTCCTCGGCGGCGAGGGCGATCTCCCCGCGGAGCGAATCCACGAACTGCCTGGCCGTCCTGCAGGATTGGCCGTTGTGCCACTGCGACCAGAGCCGCGCCCGCCGCCGCACCTCTGGGGCCGGCAGCCGGATGCCGTAGCGGGCGGCGAGTTTCTCGGCGATGTCGAGATACCGGTCCTGGTCGGGGAGCAGAAACGGGACGTGGACCCCGAACCGGTCGGCCAGTGAGAGCTTCTCCTGCACGGTCTCATCGA
>DATHLI010000223.1:0-8580 GCA_035488355.1 bacterium
TCCTCCACGCACATCCATGGCGCCACGCTGCCCTCCAGCACGAGGAACGCCTCGCCCATGGTGATCCGGTTGGGCGTCCGGGCGAGCAGGTGCCCGCCGCTGGGGCCGCGCTTGCTCTGGACGAGGCCGGCCCGGCGCAGCGTCACCAGCAGTTGATTGAGGTATGGCTCCGGCAGTCCCTGCCGGCGCGCAATGTCGTGACTCTGCACGGGGCCTTCGCCGTAGTGCTGGGCCAGGTCCATCAGCGCGCGGATGCCGTATTCAGCACGGGTGCTGACCTTCATAGGACCACGACTTCCTCCTCGGTGAACCGGCCGTCCGCGATCCGGAAGGCCCTGACCTGAGGGTGCGCCGCGTCGCGCAGCGACACGATCACGTATCGCGCGTCGGGAAAGAGGGGGGTTCCCGTCTGATCGAGCGCCCTCTCCCTGTCGGTCCGGCTCGGAGCCGCCTCTGTCTGCGGGTGGGAATGATAGATCCCCACGAGGTCCCAGCCCCGCTCATCGATCGCCCGAAAGGCGCGCAGTTGATCCTCCGGGTCCATCAAATAGGTCCTGGGGCTCTGGTCCTGGTTCCGCCCGGGGAACACCTCTTCGACGACTTCCCCGCGGCCTCCCAGCATCCCACAGCACTCGTTGGGAGCCTCCGCGCGGGCCTGGGCGATGATCCGGTCCAGGTGTTCCCGTCGAACCCTCACGGCCACCGCGTCCGCCCCTTACCGGTATTCTACCAGAATTCTCTCGACGGAAACGCGAAACCGGCGGAGGCTTATGAACCGGCGTCGCGCCAGAGGGGGGTGCTGAGGTACCGGTCGCCGCCGTCGGGCGCGATGACGACGATCACCCCGGCCCGCAGCGCGGCGGCCACCTCGAGGGCCGCGTGCACGGCCGCCCCGGTCGACGTCCCCGCGAACACTCCGTCCTCCCGGGCCAACCGCCGCGCCATCCGGTAGCCGGCTTCCGTGGAGACCCCGACCTTGCGGTCGTGCACGGCAGGATCGTAGATGCCGGGGACGATCGAGCTGGCGATGTGCTTCAGCCCCTCGAGGCCGTGCAGCGGAGCGTCGGGCTCGACCGCGATGACCTCGATGCCGGGGTCGGCTTCGTGGAGCCGGCGGCCGGCGCCGACGAGGGTGCCCGTCGTCCCGAGCCCGGCCACAAAATGCGTGATGCGGCCCCCCGTCTGGTGGAGCACCTCGGGCCCGGTCGTCTCGTAATGCGCCCGCCAGTTGGCCGGGTTGTTGTATTGATCTGGTTTGAAGTAGCGCTCGGGAGCCTCCGCGAGCATCTTCCGGGCCACGCGGATCGCGCCGTCGCTGCCTTCCAGCGGGTCCGACAGGACGACCCGGGCCCCGTACGCGGCGATGATCCGCTTTCGCTCCTCGCTCGCGCTCGCCGGCATCACCAGTTCGACCGGGTAGCCTTTGAGGGCGCCGATCATCGCATAGGCGATCCCGGCATTGCCCGAGGTCGAGTCCAGGATGGTTTTCCCGCGGGTGAGCCGGCCGTCCCGTTCGGCTTCGGCGATCATCCGGAGCACCGGGCGGTCCTTGACCGATCCTCCCGGATTGAACCACTCGGCTTTCACGTACACTTCAACGGATCGCGGCAGGTGCCGGGTGACCTTGGCAAGACGCAGCAGGGGCGTGTCGCCGATGCGATCCAGCAGGGAGACGTCGAGGATCGGCCGGACCGGAGGCTGCTTACTCGTCGAAGAGATAGGTGGGCTCCGCGTAATACCGGACTCCGTGCTCCCGCCACCGCTGCGCCACGGCGGCATCAAGATAGCGCTGCTTGGTCGCGGTGGTCTCCCGGCTCGCCAGCCAGGCGAGCGGGGCGTTGAGGCGCAGGACCCGGCCGGGGATGAGATGGCGGGTGATCCCGGCCGGAAGCCGCCCATGCCGCGCGGCAATGGACAGGATCTCCTCCTTGCCGAACTCGGGGAAGATCACGAGCGTCCCCGGCCCGTACTCATCGCTCAGGGTCTCCAGATCCCCGCGGTCGATCCGGTAGACGTGGTGGGTTGGCTGGTACAGCGAGACGAGGGCGGCCAGCAGACCTGTCCCGGCGAGCGGGTCGGTGCCCGGACCGACCAGCGCCGCTCCCCGCCGATCGACGATCGCGGCCGCCGCCTCACGCCGCGCAAGCGCGGCCGCCGCCTCATCCGCGCGCCTCAGCGGGGCGAGGGGCAGCCCCGGATGTCTTGCCGCGCGATCCCGCAGCGCCTCACCGTCCTTCTCCCCGACGTAATGCCGCCAGGTCGACAGCGACACCTCGGGATCGGCGTAGCTGACGACCTGGACGGCGGCATGCGTCGCGCCGGCCTCGCGCAGCGCCGTCACCCGATTGGCCCCGTCGAGGACGACGGCGCCTTCCTCCGGCCGGGCCCCGGAGGAGGATGGGACCACGACCGGCGGATTGCGGAGGACGCCATCCCGCCGGAAGGCCGTGACGAGGCGCTCGACCCGAACCGGATCCGGCTCTTCATGCAGCCGGAGCCGCGTCATCTCGACGATGCGCAGGACTGGGAGCGGCCGGGCCACCCGGCGCGCCCGCGGCTGGACAGACAGGTCCATGCTCGGGCTAGGCGGTCCCGCCGGCCATCGCCGGGATGATCGACACTTCGTCGCCATCGCGCAGCGGCGTCGCCGGACCCTGCAGCATCCGGATCTCTGTTCCGTTGACGAACACGTTGATAAACCGCCGTACCTCGCCCGTCGGCTCGCGGAGTTGTTCGCGCAGCCCTGGAAACTGCCGCTCCAGAGCCACGAGGGCTTCCTCCACGGTCCGCCCATCCGCGACCACCTTCGCCTGCCCCGAAGTCAGGCGGCGCAACGGGGTCGGCAGGTAGATCTGCGCCATCACGGTCCACCTCCTGATGCAAATAGCAACGCCGCGGCCACGGGCGCCGCGGCTGATCCAGTCGCTATCTCGTTTGGGGCCGGACGCCCACATCTATTCCCGGCAACACACCTCCGTCGCCAGGCCTTGTTCGGGCGTACAGATGCAGGTGATCATCTCGACTCGTCCCCGACGTATGATCAAACGCCCACTCCCCGCCGGCCCATTCCTGTTCCCGGCCACCGACTTCAGGCTAGCACGGGCATTTTCCGGGTGTCAAGCAGCACTAGTCTCCCAGCGGGTTCACCGGCTGCCCGTCCATCCGGACCTCGAAAAACAGATGGGGGCCGGTGCTCCACCCGGTGCTGCCGATGCGCGCGATGATGTCGCCGCGCTTCACGTGGCGCCCCGCGCGCACCAGCGCCGCCGAGAGGTGTGAGTACGTCGTGGACAGCCCGTTCCCGTGGTCGAGGATCACGAGCATGCCGTACCCCCGCATCCATCCATCGAAGATGACGTCTCCGTCCAGCGCGGCCTGGATCGGCGTCCCGTACGGGACCGCGATATCGATCCCGGTGTGAAACTCGCGCGTGTGGAAGATGGGATGGGTGCGCCATCCATACCCGGAGGAGATCCGCCCGGAGACCGGCCAGAGGAGGCCTGTCCGGAGCGTCAGGATCGGCCCCAGGTGGCGGCCGCCTCCGGCTCTGCGGATGATCTCCATGATCCGCGCGGATTCGGCTTCCAGTTCCCGGATCGCGGTCTCCTGCGACCGGCGCTCGGCCTGGACACGGTCGAGCAACCGGCGCCGCTCGACGGCGAGCCGCGCGGTTTCCGCCCTGCTGGCGATCCAGCGCTCCTGCTCCGCGCTGAGCCGCTCTCGCCTGGCCACCAACGTCGCGTGAACCTCATCGCGCTGCCGGCGCTCACGGGCCACCCGGTGATACAGCGCCAGATCGCTTTCCACGATTCGCGCCACCAGGTACGAGCGCGTCATGAGATCCCGGAAGTCCGCGGCACCGAGCAGGACGTCCACGTATCCGAGGGGTCCCTCTTCGTAGAACGCCCGGAGGCGGCCTCCCATGAGCACCTCATGCATCGAGAGCCGGGTGGTGACCGCCTCGAGCGTGCGGGAGGCGCTGAGCACGGCCTGCTGTGTGCCGGCGAGGGACCGGTTCGTCCGCCGGAGCTGGACCCGCGCCCGCTCGAGCCGCTCCTGGGCTCCGGAGAACTGTGCCAGAGCCCGCCGCTCCCGCGCCAGCACCTCGGCCAGGCGGCGGCGGCGAGCGGCGAGTTGTTCCTGAATACGTGAGAACGTGGTGGAAGGCGACGAAGGGGCGCCCATTCGGACGAACCCGGAGGATGCCGGGCCGGATGCCGCCTGTTGGGGAAACGCCCGGCGTTCGAGGGAGGGCAACGGAGGCGATGCGCCCGCCGCCGTGAGGACCAGGACCAGCACCGCGGCGGCCGGGATCAGGCCGCTCCAGAAACACCTGGCTCGTTCCCGCATCGATGCACCGAACGCTGCTGTGACGTGACCGACCGCGACGATCGGCCATCAAGGGCGATGTTTGCGACGATTCCGGCGGGCCCGCGGCCTCCGGTGGCGTGAGGGTGGCCTATTCGCCGGGCCGGCCGAAACTCCTCTCCCCGCACAAGGAAAACCATCGGGTCCGTCGAAGGAACGCCCGGACGCCATCGCGGGATGACACTGCGCTCTTCACGGGAAAGGGGAGGTCAACGAATGGCAAAGAAAAAGACCCGACGCAAGACCAGCACCAGGAGGGCGCCCCGGAGGCGTGTCAGCAAGCGCAAAGTTCGCCGAGCCAAATCCAGGGCGGCCGCCAAGCCCCGGGCGAAGGCCGCGAAGGCCAAGCGGCCGGCTCCGAAGGCCGCACCGCCGGCGCCCAAACCGAGGCCTGTGATGCCCGGCCTCGGGCACGCGCCCCTGGGAGGGTATTCGACACCTCAACCGATCTCCCCGATTCAGCCGATCCGTCCGGACCCCTGGGAGCACCACGACCCCGAACACCACACCGAGGAGCCGGGCATGGAAGACGAGGACGAAGAGGAACCCATGTAAGAATGTAAGACGGATGCAAGACCGAGCGTGGACCGGACCATGCGGGCCGGCGCCCCGAAGGGCCGGTCCGCCGCGTTACCCTACCCTCCCCTTGAATCAGCCTGTCCTGAGCCCAGGGGCCCGCGGCGACCTTATGCCGGAGCGCCTACCGCGAACAGCGGATCGCCCGGGTTCGTGGCCGGCGTCGTTACCGTGAACAGCACGGTCCCCGCGGCGGGAGCGGTGAGCGCGGCGAGGGGCCGTCCGAAGTAATCGCGCGTCTCCCCGACCGGCTGCCCCTGCTCGACGCGGTCCCCCGGCCTGATCGTCGGGTAGAAGAGGCCCGTGTGCTCCGACGTCACCCAGTGCAGCCCCGCGAGCACAGTGATCGGCTCGACCGGCTCGGGCCGTCCCGGAATCATCTCAAGGTGCCGCAGCACATTGCGCAGGCCCCGGAGATGCACCTGCAGCGCCTCTTCGCTCAGCAGCCCCTGCCCCCCGGCTTCCGTGAGAATGGCGGGGATCCTCCGCTGCGCCGCGGCGGCATAGGTCCCGCCCGCAACGCGGCCGCGCACGACGTAGCGGATCCCGTAGACGCGGGCCAGGCCCAGGGTTCGGGTATCCACGGCCTGATCCCCGGTCTCCACCATGATGGTAAAGGGGACCAGGGCCTCGTTGATATCGCCGCCGTGCAGGTCGACGTAGAACGTCGACGGCGCGATCACCTGGGTGAAGAGCGTGTGCGCGAGACGATCGCTGGCGGTCCCCTCCGGGTTGCCGGGGAAGACCCGGTTGGGGTTCTTGCCGTCCAGCGGGCAGATGTAGATGTTGCGGCCCTGGAACGCCGGCACGTCGACGATGTGGACGATGATCGCCGACCCGCGGAGAGATCGGGGATCGAGCCATGCCGCGGTTCGGATCGCCGCCTCGATCCCGGGATACTCGCCGCCGTGCACGCCGGCGGTGACGCTCAGCAGCGGCCCAGGCTCGGCGCCGCACACCAGCGTGAGCGGCATCCGAATCGGCGTTCCCGGCACATCCAGGAACCCCGTCACCTTGGTCCCGGGCGCGGCGCGCAGCGGACCCGCCTCGAGCGTCTTCATCGGACCCCCCTGGACAGATTACCCCCGGTGCGCGGCCGCGCGCGGCCCGCTCTCCCCCGACCCGGACCGCGCGACCTCGCCCGCCGCGGCCTGAACGGTCTCGAGCGCGATGGGCACGAGCGCCATCGAAAACGCGGCCCCGAATGCGCGCGCCACCACCGGCTCAACCTCTCCGACCGGCACGGGGCGTTCGAGCAGCCGCCTCATGCTCGTCACCGGCTTCCCCAACCCGCAGGCGTTGATCACGGCGAAGTGGTCGAGATCGGGCGCGACGTTCAGCGCGAAGCCGTGCATCGTCACTTTGCGCTTGACCGCGACCCCGATCGCGGCGATCTTGGCCTCCCCCACCCACACCCCCGGATACCCGCGCACCCGCCCCGCGGCGATCCCGAATGCGCCGAGGGCATCGATGAGCGTGTTCTCTAGAAGCCGGACGTACCGGACGACATCCTCGTCGAGCGCCCGGAGGTCGACGATGGGGTACCCCACGAGCTGACCGGGGCCGTGGTAGGTCACATCGCCCCCGCGTTCGGTCTCGTACACGTCGAACCCGCGCGCGGCGAGCAGGTCCCGCGGAACCAGGATGTTCGCCGTCCGGCCCGCGCGGCCGATCGTGATCACGGGGGGATGCTCGACGAGCAGCAGCGTGTCTTCGATCCGATCCGCCTGCCGGGCGGCGACGAGCGCGCGCTGCAGCGCCCACGCCCGGCTGTACGGCATCGTGCCGCACTCGACCACCCACGCGGGTCGAACGGCGGGGCTCCCCCCCATCAGACCTTCGGCGGCGCCGCGGTCCCGGGCGACGCCTCGCGCCGCTCCGGGGCTCCCCGTCGCCGGACCCCACCCTCGGCCGGGAAGTAGTACCAGCCCACCACCCCGAGATAGGCCAGGTAGAGCGCGACTTGGAGCAGTGAGGGCGCGCCGATATATCCGAACACCGCCTGCAGCAGGGTTCCCATCGTCGACACTTCCGGCACCACCCGGTTCGTGTCCCACAGATGGGAGACGAGGGGAGGCACGATCCCCGCTTCCTGGAACTCGCCGATCCCGCGGGCGAGCAGGCCCGCCGCCACCATGAGCAGAAGGAGGCTGGTGACGTTGAAGAACGCGCGGAGATCGAGGCGGTAGCTCCCGCGGTAGATGAGGGCTCCGAGGAGCACGGCGCCGCCAAGCCCCAGGATGGCCCCGGCAAACGCCGGGCCCGGCGCGGACGCCCGCGCCGCCGCGAAGAAGAACAGGGCGGTTTCGACCCCTTCTCTGCCGACCGAGACGACGGTGAGCGCCACGAGCGCGCCGCGCGATCCTACTTTCAGCGCATCGCTCAGGCGAGACTGGAGTTCGCTGCGGATCGTCGCCGCCTGCCGGCGCATCCAGAAGATCATGTAGGTCAGCACGCCCGCCGCGGTGAGCATGGCGAGCCCCTCGAACAGTTGCTCCTCGCGGCCGCGGAACTCCCCGGAGGTCATCACGATGACGCCTCCGGCGAGAAGGCTCAGCGCGACCGCCCCGGCCACGCCGAGCCAGATCGCGCCAAACTCCCGCCGGTGTCCTGTCCGGGCGAGGTAGGCCAGGATGACGCCCACAATGAGCGACATCTCCAATCCCTCGCGCAGCCCAATCAGGAAGGTGCTGAACACGTCAGAGCCCGGCCCGGGATCGTCTCGTCGGGGATTGTTTACCCATCCGCTCAACAATCATCCTACGGCTTAGGGTAGCCTCACCCCGACGGACTGTCAAGAACATGCGCGGGCCCTCACGGTGAGGACAGGGTCAGGGCCGGAGCCGTGCCGGCCGCGGACGCCGATTCGAAGTACGGCCGGACGCGGAAGCCGCCGAGCCGTGCGATGAGCATCGCGGGAAACTGCTGCACCTGGGTGTTGTAGACCGCCACCCGCTCGTTGTAGCGCCGCCGCTCGACGGCGATCCGGTTCTCCGTCCCGGACAGTTCGTCCATCAGCCCGGCCACCGTCTCGACGGAGCGCAGCGTCGGATACGATTCCACCACGCCCAGCAGGCGGCCCAACGACCGCTCGACGGCGTTGGCCGCCTGAACGCGGGCCTCCGACCCCGCCGGGGCGGCGAGGTACGCCGACCGCGCGCGGGCGAGCGCCTCAAAGACGGTCCGCTCCTGGACGAGCACGCCCCGGACCGCCTCGACAAGATTCGGGACGAGATCGACGCGGCGCTGATATTGCGTTTCCACCTGCGCCCACTGTGCATCGACCGCGGCGCGCGCCTGCACCAGGCGGTTGTACGTGAGCGCCGGCCATGCGGCGGCCGCCAGCAGAACGGCCGCGGCCAAGGCGGCGGTGCGGGAGGCCGGCGTCACGCCTCCCGCGGCTCCGAGCGGTCTCGGCGGGGGGACCCCCGGGCGGCCCGGACGAGCGCGCCGGCGGCTTCGACGCCTCGAATCAGCCCCTCCCCGTAGCGCCCGCGCCTGAGCTCGGGCGCCATCACCTCGGCGATGATCGCCGCCGCCGCATCGCGCGTGACCACGTCCACCAGCCCGCGTCCCACTTCGATCCGCACCTGGCGCCGGTCGACCACCACCACGATCAGGACGCCGTTGTGGTGC
>DATHLI010000224.1:0-1699 GCA_035488355.1 bacterium
CCCGTGGGCGAGGAGGACGAGGAACCCCAGGTACTGCGTGTACACCATCAGGACCGCCAGCACGGCGTACCCGGCCCAGCGACGCGCCCCGCCCCGCTCCACTCCGGCCGCGAGCGCCAGCGTCGATCCCAGCGTCAGCGCTTCCAGCAACGGGTACATTCGGGCCTCCTGGCCCGCCATCACCTGGAACGGCGAGACGGCGACCAGAAAAGCGCTGAGGAGGCTCACCGGCTCCGAGGCCACCCGGCGCGCGAGCGCATAGGTCAGGGGCACGCAGATGACGCTCAGGCACGCCGAGGGGACCCGCACCGCCGCCTCCCCCGTCCCGGCGACGCCGGTCCAGGCCTTGATCAGCAGGTAGTACAACGGTGGGTGGAAGTCGTGGCTCGAGAGCAGGGGAAGAACGTCCTGCCAGCGGTGCGCCCCGACCCACACGACAAACACTTCGTCAAACCAGAGGCTGTGGCGCCCGAGCCCCGCAAAGCGGAGGACCGCGGCAAGGGCGATGATCCCGCCGAGAACTATTGCCGAATCCAGTTGAGGAAGGACCCAAGAGCGGCCCGGGCGCGCTGACACAGCGCCCGGCTCGGGATGCGGCACGGCCATCGGTGCGTCATTCATCGGTGCGTCATTCATCGGTGATGGCGAGATCCACCTCAGTGAGGTGGGGGCGATGTGCTTTCAAAGAGATACACCCACGCCCCGTTGAAATCGTGGTACCCCGTGACTCGAAACGCCGTGGCCAAGGCCGGGAGGAGCCTGTTCCGCGTTTGCGCGTAGAATTCGTTGGTGGCAATCAGCCATACTCGCCTGTGCCGCGCGGCCAGGAGGTGCGCCTGGACGCTCGTGAACCCTGGATGGGCCCGTGGATCGTGGAGCGCTTCGACTGCGTCCATCACGACCGCGGGATACGATTCCCGAAAGTAGTACACAAAGGGGACCTCGGCGGCCCCTACGTAGATGAAGAAATCCCCGGGTCTGACCTGCGACCTGACGAGATCGGCCGCCGCCCGCCATTGGAAGAACCGGAAATGGGGATCGAAATAATAACGATCGAGCACCGGCGTGCTGTACAGCAGGAGGCCCGCCGTCAGGAAGGCGAGGGCGCGGTCCCGCTGCCCGCGCGCCCGATCCGCTGTATCCACGAGCCCCCGGGACAGGAACATCGCGTAAAATGGGACCAGGAACGAGAACCAGAACATGTGCACGTACAGCACGAAGCGCCCCACCAGGACCAACAGCATCACTCCGATGATCAGGGCGGGCGGAAGCCCGATCAGCGCCAGGCCGCGCCGGTCGGACGCGAACCGCACCGCTCCCCGCCACAGGAGCGTGATAAACGGCAGGAGCAGGAAGCCCTGCGCAATCGGCGGCAGGGTGCCGGGCAGGAAGTAGCTCGGCATGCCGAAGAGCGACCCGCCGAACGCGAACAGCCCCAGCAGCGCGCCGGGTCCGAAGAGCGCGTGCTGCGGCCAGGCTCGGCCATACTGACCCCCCGTCTGGTGCCAGGCGGCGGGGATCCAGGGGGCATAGAGCACCGCCGCCGCGCCCATCGCAGCCAGCCACGTCCCGAGGTGCCGCCGCTCCCAGCCCGCCACCCACACCCCGTGGGCGAGGAGGACGAGGAACCCCAGGTACTGCGTGTACACCATCAGGACCGCCAGCACGGCGTACCCGGCCCAGCGACGCGCCCCGCCCC
>DATHLI010000225.1:0-9359 GCA_035488355.1 bacterium
CCGAGCTGGAGCATGTAGGCAGGCCCTCCCCGAACGACCCACACATCGTATCCTTGGGCTGTGATGCGCTGCGAGAGGGCTTCCGCGTCTTTCTGGGAGATGAAGGCGCCGAAGAGCAACTGGGCCGTGCCGCCGGCCAGCAGCTCGAGCTGGCCGCGGAAGCCGCGGCCGGCCAAGGTGGCGCCGAGATCCTCGGCGACGTTCCGGGGCAGGGGTTCGGACACCACCCGGAAGACCGGGCCTGACTGAGTGCTGATCGTCGGCGAGAATCCCCCGGCCGCGAGTTGCTTGGCGATAGCCGATGCGCGATCGCGATCGAAGACCGGGCCGACCCGGACCGTGTAGAGAGGGGTAATGGTGACGGGTGCGGGTTTGGCGGGTGGGGGCGTTGAGGCCTGCGGCACTGGGGCGGGCGGCGGCGCGGTCGGACGCGCTGGCGCCGGCGCCGGTAGCGCGGCCTGTGGGGCTGGCGCCGGTGCGGGGGGCGCGGCCTGGCGCACCGCAGCCGGTGGGGGCGGCGGGGCCTGTGGGGCTGGCGCCGGCCGCGGTGGCGCAGTCTGGCGCTTTGAGACCGGCGGCGCGGCCTGACGCTTTGCGGCCGGGGTTGGCGGAGGTGTCTGCGGCCCGCTGGGTTTGACCGGGTGCGCTGCGGGCGGCGGGAGTTTCCCGCTGGGAGAGACGGCATCTACCGGCTGAGGGACTGCCGGTGGTGTACTCGCCTGGATGGACTTCCGGAGCGGCAGCGGAGGAGAGGCCGCCTCGCTGGGAGCCTCGATCTCCTGAGCCGCCCGCTCGCTTGCAGCGACCAGCATGATCATCGCCAATCGCGTATAGTGCTCCTTTGTGTCTGTTCCTCGCCTGATGGCATCCTCGTATACCGCTACCTGCCGGCGTAGTTCGCTTGGGTCGTCACCGGCCATCCCCCTTCGTGCCGCCACCAATCCTCGCATGGCATCCTGGTCCTCCGGGTCGGTAGACAGGATTCCCAGGAAGACGTCTTGGGCTTCATGGGCGCGGCCCTCGTGCAGCAACTGCCAGGCCTCCACATTCTGGGCTGAAAGCGTCGTCCCCGGGTTCCCCGGAGGAGGTAGAGGAGCGGGGGCGGTGGTTTCCTTGGGCACGGCGGGGGCCACCGCGCGTTCCTTGACGGCGGATCCCCGGATGATAAAGGTGATCGTGATCCCCAGGAGAAAGGCAAGCGCCGGTACAATGATTTTTCGCACGGTTAACTCACGGGGAGGGAGGGAAGATGGTTCTCCTGCGCAACGAACCACAGCATGTCTGATCCCCCCCGGCGAGAACCTGCTGATGCCAAAAGACTTCCGGACAGGGTCTCTGTTCCCGCCGCCCTGATCTCCAGACCCGACTTCCACCATGGACTCGTGAACACCTTCCGTTGATGAGCCTCTTTGGGGCTGTAGTTGTCTCGCATCCAGTCAAATGGGCAGGGCGACCGACTCCTTCACCTGATAACGGGACATCCTCCTTTTGGAGGGGGCCGTCCGGAGGCCGTCCCAGGGCACTCTCCGAAGGCTCTCGTGGGGAAAGGAGAGGGAAGATGCACGTCGTCCGCTGCGAGTCGCCCCAGGCCTTCCTGGGCCGCGCTGAGGCCTTCCTGCTCGCGGACGAGGCCTGCCACAACCTGCTCCTGGGCGTCCCGGCGATCCTGATGGCGCGGGGCGCGAAGCCGGCTCCACCGCCCTACTTCGCGGTGGTCGTGGATGCCGGTGAAGTCGTGGCCGCTGCCATGATGACCCCGCCACACCAGTTGGTCCTATCTCGGACGGAGCGCCCGCGGGCTTTGGGATTGATCGCCCAAGACCTACTCACCGCCAAGATGATGCCGCCCGGTGTCCACGGGCCGGTGCCGGTTAGCGAGCCGTTCGCCGGGGTCTGGCAGACGCTGACAGGCCAGCGCTGCGAGCAGATCCGCGACTCGCGAATCTATCGGCTCGGGCGAGTCAGTCCCCCGGCCGGCGCTCCTGGCCGGCTGCGGCCCGCAGCGGAAGCCGACCGGTCGATGCTGATCTCGTGGGTACAGGCCTTCTTCGCGGAAGCGTTTGGCGGCCATGCCCCGCCGGCGAACCCGGAAGAGCTGGTTGATCGGCGCCTGGGCGGATCGACCGAGGGTCTGTATCTGTGGGATGACGAAGGGCCTCGGGCTCTGGCCGGCTACACCGGGCCCACACCCCACGGCATTCGTGTGGGGCCGGTCTACACGCCGCCGGGGCACCGCAACCGCGGGTACGCCAGCGCGTGCGTGGCGGCGTTGAGTCAACTGCTGCTCGATCGAGGCTACGGGTTCTGCTTCCTCTACACGGACCTCGCCAATCCGACGTCCAATCGGATCTACCGGCAGATCGGGTACGAGCCGGTTTGCGACGTCGTCGAGTATCGATTCCTTTCACGATAACGAAGGCGCATGTGCCAGCCATCCGCGCAGTACATCATCCTCCTGTTTGACAAACCGTCGCACGTATTTTGCTCGTGCAAGGGTTCGCCGACGGGGCTTACGTCAGGAAGAACCCTGACCTTGTTTGGTCTTTAGGCATAGCCAAAGGCGCCGCGCGGTCACCAACCGGCCATTTCTGCGGTGATAAAAAGGATTCCGGCCAACGCATCAAGGAGCCAGTAAGCACCGCATCTTATGACAACAGACGAAGAGTTCTTCGTCGTTTTTCTTTGCTCTCGGGCTCGGAATCCGGCATCTCCGTTGAGTCCATCCTGGGATGGATAGGGTCGCACGGAGTTCGGGGAGGCACCCCTTCGCCCTCAGGAAAGGGCACGACTCGCGAACTCCCCGCCCGCCGCCGGTCTTTTGAGCCACGACCCGTGGATTCACCGGCTCCGGGGGCGACATGCCCCGTACTCAAAATTCCAAGTTGAAGGGGGAGGTGCGGGAAGTGCGTATTCGCCAGCGTACTGCCGTGCTGCTGGGATTGGTTCTGCTGACGCTGCCGGCCCTGGGTTCCGCACAGTCGAGTCCGGCGATCAACCCATTGTGCACCGGAGAGACCGCGCCCTACGATCCGGGCAACGGCCAGGACATCGTCGTCCCGCCGGGCTACAAGGTGTCGGTCTTCGCCAAGGACCTGAATTTCCCAACCGCGATCGCGTTCCGCGGGACAGGGGAGCACTTCCGGGTGTACGTCTTGGAATCGGGCCACGGCCTGCCCAGCAAGTGCAACGACGAGACCGCGTGGCCGGGCGGTGAATTCGCCCCCAACAACCCCTTCACACCCGACATCCTGGTATTTGACAGGCACGGAAACAAGATCGCGGGCCCCCTGGCGAAGCCGACGGCGAGCGGCGGCGGGTTTCAGCCGCACGGTCCGGCGATCGACATCGCGTTCGAGCCCACAGCACCCGGGGGCGAGGGGGACTGGGAGGGGGGCGGCGAAGGCGGACGGCTCTTCGCCACCGACTCAAACCAGGCCACGCACGGCGGCGGACAGAACAACAGTTCCCGCATCGTGATCGTTAATCCCGACAGCGGGCATGTCACCCCGTTCATCACCGGGCTGCCCACGGGAGATCACCCGACCGAGCAGCTCGCCTTCAAGGACGGGTATATTTACTGGTCCCAGGGCTCGACGACCAACTCCGGCGTGGTCGGCCGCGACAACAACAACGGCCTGAACGAGTGGGATATCCCGTGTCAGGACATCACGCTCAGCGGCAACGCCTTCGATTCGGGCGGCGGCGTGATGACGAGCGGATACGCCCCCTTCGGCACGCAGCGCACAGCGGTGAAGGCGTTCCAAGACGCGAAGTACCCGGGCGTGTGCGACGGCGCCATCCTGCGCGCGCAACTGAATGCGGACCATCCGGAGACCACGATTCAACCGTTCTCGTGGGGGTACCGGAACGGATACGCCATTCGGTTTGCGCCCGTCAATCATGCCCTGCAGGGCGGGCTGCTCGTGGGCGAAGATGGCGCGGACGAGCGGGGCGCGCGGCCGTCCAACAACGCGCCGGATATGCTGGACCTCGCCCAGATGAATCCCGACGGCACCCCGGACTACCACGGCTGGCCGGACCGATACGGCTTCCTCCCGGCGAGCCAGGCGGTGTTCAACCCTGTCGGCGGGCCGGGCGATGATGCCTGCCCGACGACGACGCCGGGCACCCCTGCCGAAATCACCTGTCTAAAGACGCACGGCGACCTTCCGATCCGTGACGTGCTCGCGTCTCCGCCCCAGCAGATCACGTCGCCCCTGGCCGTTGAGGCGGCGGACTCCTCGTTCACCGGGATCGATTTCGCCCCCGACTCCTTCGCCGGCGGGCCGGTCCTGCCGGGCGCCGCCCTGTACACGCTCGAGGGAGACTTCGGGTTCTCGGCGGCGAATGCCAGCAGCCCTGCCCCGGAGGTGGGACACGAGGTCAAGCTCATCAACTTCAGCCAGCCGGGTCAGCCGCTCGAACTCAAGATCACGCGGTTTGCCCACAACGATTTCTTTGAGCAGGTGTTCGTGAGAACCGATGGGAAGATCCACGGGTTCAATCGGCCGACGAACATCAGGTTCGGCCCCGACGGCTGTGCCTACGTCGTGGACTACGGCGTCGTGCGGGACTTCGGCCAGTCCGATCCGGACGCCAAGTTCACGGTCGACGGCGATGGTCCGCTCGTCCAGATCCCTGGGACCGGCGTGATTTGGAAGATCTGCCGGAAGTAAGCCCGCTCCAGACAGGAGGCGGCGCGCGCCGCCTCCTGTCCATCACCCTAATGCAGTTGCTGCCAGGAGAGCATTGTGGCGCCCTTTCCAAATGCGCTCAGGGCCAGCGGGTCGAACCGCAGCACAAGGGTCGCATCCCGGATCGTGAAGCCGGGGTTGCCTGTCCCCCGATGACTGTGGTACATCGCCCCCACCTGATCCAGGGACGCCCCCGGCAGAACGGCCATGCCGTCCTGCGTGTAGATCAGGCCGTCGACGACCAGCGTGCTTCCCGTGCACATCACGAGGGCCCCTGACCAGTTGACGCGGGGTCCACAGGTCTGGACCGGGAGATCGACGGGTGTGCGGGCGCCAAGCACCACGATCGCGGGGGTCCGGCGGCCGGCCACCGTCGTGAGGTCATGCCGGTTGGCCACCGCAACGTTCCTGCCGATGGTCAGGTCGCCCCCCACGGCCAGCGTGACATCGCCGGAGGTCCCCCCCAGGCTCACACTTTGGGAAAAATCAAACGATCCGTCGATGTAGACCGTCCCGCGCAGGGATTGCTCAGGATGCGACGCCAGATAGAACACGATCTTATAGAACTGCATGGTGCCATACAGCGAATCCACCTTGTCCGCCAGGCCCGCGCTCCGGTTGAGCCGGGCGTTGGCCGGGTTCTCGGCGGCCCGGACCTGGAATTGCGCCGCATCGAGCGCGAGCGGCGGCAGGGCCTCTTCTCGAAAGCTCTTCACGTAGACGTGCCGCAGGTAGGCCTTCTCGCGGAGGTCGCCGACGTTTGGGATGTCGGTCACGCGATTGGCCACGGTCACGCACGCGAATCGTGTGCCGCACCGGTTGGGGATCGGCCCCGCGGCCGGTTGCGCCTTGATCAGGTCCCCAAAGGTCGTGAGGATCCAGGGCTTCGGTTCGCTCGTCGGAGCCGGATTGTAGACCGGCCGTGTGGGGAACCCGAACAGCGTGTAATCAAGGACGGTCGTCCCGCGGAGCGTCACCGTGTCGCCCGTCTCTTCGCTGAGGGCATTCAGGCGCACGTTCTGGTCGGGGAAATTGACCTCCGCAAACGAGCCCAAATTCCCACCGCCGCCGGGAGAGCCGACGTCATACGGCGCGAGGTAAATCCGCGAGGCGCCCTGGAACTCCACCCGGGATTCCCCGAAGAGCGCCGCCAAGAAGGGCGCGCCCGGCACCGCGCAGGCTCGAACCCGCGTGGGGATCATCCTGCCCAACGACCCAACGCGCCCTAGGGCCTCGAGCGTCTTGAGCCCGGCCCCGCACCCGGCGGCCGGCCCCGCATCCACCCAGTACGTGAACTGCCCGCCGCCGTACGGCGCCGTGACGCCGGCCTCGGGGGTCGCCTCGCCCACCGGGTCGGAGGCGGCGAACACATTCGCCATCGCCTCCCCCAGACCGGCCTGGGCAATGTAGAAGCTGCGAGAGACCGCGTACTGCACGGAGGCATGGCTCATATCGGTGTTCATCAGGCCGACCAGGGCGACGCTGATCACCGTCACGAGAACCGTGGCGACCAGCAGCACCAGCATGGCCTGCCCGCGTTCGGAGTCGCAGGGATGTGTGCTCATCGTTGGGTCCCCGGTGCGGGCCGCCTCTGCCTGACGTTTGCTCCACCGGTTTGGAGCCCCGGCAGGGGCCGGCCGTCCCGTTGGCATCCGATTCGCAGGACGTTCGGCGAATTCCTTGAGGAGGTTCGAGGCGGCCGACCCCGAGGTGTTTGCCTGGTCCATCAAGAATTATGGACCTGAAGTGAACCTCTTTGTCGATCACAGCCAGATCATCCCGCTCGAGTGTTTGCGCTCGGGGATCTGGGGAACAAAGAGTCTAGGGGGGCGGGTGCCGGCCTACAAAGAGTGAAACCGCGGCCGAAGCCTGCAATGCGAACCCGTAAGCGTCCAAGTCCGCCCTCGTGTCTGCAAGATCGTCGGTATGGGCACACTACCCTAGGAGGTGGTCCCAAGTGCACAGGATCCTGGCATTCGTAATCGTGACCCTCATGGTCACGCTGGTCATGCCGCCCGCCGGTGCTCAGATCAGCTCCTCGATCCAGATTGTGTCGCCAAGGCACGACGCCACAATCTCCGGCACCCAGGTGGTCGTCGAGGTCAGAGTCCAGAACTTCTATCTCAATCCGCTCTCGATCGGGAAGGCCGCCCGGCCGGGCGAAGGCTACTGGGAAGTCTATGTCGATGGGAAGTACGCCGGCATCTCGGCCGACGAGGTGGCCTCCTTCCCGAACGACGCCCTCCCCGCGCTCGATCCCGGCAGACACACCATCAAAGCGGAGCTGCGCAACAACGACCACACGCCCGTGGCCGGCGCGGAGAGCTCCGAGGTCTCGATCACGATCCCGCCCAAGAGCGCCATGCGCTACACGCCGGCCTCGGGGCAGCCCGGGATCAAGATCATGGTGCCCCACAACCACGCGTCGGTGAGCGCGTACCTGATCGTGTGGGTCAAGATTAAGGGGTTCAAGGAGCAGGCGAGGGCGGTGGGGACAGCGGCGAAATCGGGAGAGGGATACTGGCGCCTCTACGTCGACGGCCGGATGGCCGGAATCTCGACGTCGAGCGTCGCCGACGTTCAGATGCCCCGCGGGAGGCACGTGTTGGGCGTCAGCCTCCGCAACAACGATCACTCGCCCGTCAAGGGCGCGTCGAGCGATCAGGTCACCGTGACGGTGCACTGACGCGGCCCTCGAGGGCGCAACCGATAGTGGTGGGAGGGGCCGGCGATCCCGGCCCTTCTCGCTTGCGGCCCGCCCGGCTGCGGCGCGGAACCTTTGCCGCTCTCGGATGATGTGATTAAATAGAGATCGTGGTTCCTACGGTCCCCGATCAGCCGCCGAAGCGGGGCGGGCGCGTTGGGGGCGATCCCGCGCGTTCCTCCGGCCATCCCGAGCCCCGCGCTCGGGCCGGCCACATCTTTCTCCGCGCCTGCCGGGGCGAGCCGACCGAGCACACGCCGGTGTGGCTGATGCGGCAGGCCGGCCGCATCCTCCCCGAGTACCGGGCGGTCCGCGAGCGGCTCAGCCTCCTCGACCTCTGCAAGACGCCCGAGGCCGCGGCCGAGGTGACGGTAGTGGCGGTGGATCGCCTCGGGGTCGATGCGGCGATCATTTTCGCCGACATCCTGCTCCTGGCAGAACCGCTGGGCGTGGGATTGGAGTTCGTCGGGGGCGAAGGGCCGGTGATCCGCCGCCCGGTGCGCGCGCCGGCGGACGTGGACCGCCTGCCGGCGGTGGATCCGTTGGAGCGCGTCCCCTTCGTCTTTGAGGCCGTGCGGCTGGCCCGGCA
Source organism: bacterium (assembly GCA_035488355.1). GTDB lineage: Bacteria > Sysuimicrobiota > Sysuimicrobiia > Sysuimicrobiales > Segetimicrobiaceae > Segetimicrobium. The sequence continues at coordinate 7,988 of DATHLI010000225.1, forward strand.
GGCGCTGGCCGGCAGGGTGCCCCTGATCGGCTTCGCCGGCGGGCCCTTTACGGTGGCGTCCTATCTGATCGAAGGGCATGCCTCCCAGGACTTCCTCGAGACGAAGGGGCTGATGCACCGCGAGCCGGCCGCCTGGCACGCGCTGATGGAGAAGCTCGCCGTCCTAACGATCGCGTACCTCAACGGCCAGATCGCCGCCGGCGCGGACGCCGTGCAGCTCTTCGACAGCTGGATCGGATGCCTGGCCCCCGAGGACTACAGGCGGGGAGTCCTGCCGCACGTGCGCCGCGTCATCGCCGGGCTCGCGCCGGGGGTGCCGGTGATCCACTTCGGGACGGGAACGGCGGGGCTGCTGGAACTGATGCGGGAGGCCGGGGGTACCGTGATCGGCTTGGACTGGCGCGTCGATCTCGGCCAGGCGTGGCGCCGCCTGGGCGCGGGGGTCGGCGTGCAGGGCAATCTCGATCCGGCGCTGTTGCTGGCCGATCCGGCCGGGATCCGGCAGGGTGTGCGGGCGGTGCTGCAGAGCGCCGCGCGGCGGCCCGGCCATGTCTTCAACCTGGGCCACGGGGTGCTGCCCGCCACGCCGTGGACGCACGCGAAGGCGATGGTCGAGATGGTGCACGAAGAGAGCCGGCGCTAAATGCCGGCACCGTACGACGCCGTGCTGCTCGTCGCGTTCGGCGGCCCGGACCGGATGTCGGACGTCCGGCCGTTCCTGGCCAACGTCCTCCGGGGCCGGCGGGTCCCCCCGGAGCGGGTCGAAGAGGTCGTGCGGCATTACGAGGTCTTCGACGGCCATTCGCCGCTCACCGAGCTCACCGGCCGGCAGGCAGAGGCGCTGCGCGCCGACCTGGCCGCGCGCGGCTCGCCGCTGCCCGTCTACATCGGGATGCGGAACTGGACGCCCTACCTCCACGAGACCCTCGCCCGCATGCGGGGAGAGGGAGTCCGGCGGGCGCTCGGCATTGTCCTGGCCCCGCACCGGAGTTACTCGAGTTGGGATCAGTATCTGGACAACGTGGCCGAGGCGCGCGGGCGGGTCGGGGCGGAGGCGCCCACCGTTGACTTTCTGCGCCCCTGGTTCGATCACCCGGGATTCATCGAAGCGCAGGCGGACCGGGTCGCGGCCGCGCTCGAGGCCGTGCCGGCCGCGCAGCGATGGGACACGCCGCTGATCTTCACCGCGCACAGCATTCCGGCGGCGATGGCGGCGCGATCCCCATACGTGGCGCAGTTGACGACGTCCGCCGGGCTGGTGGCCGCCCGCCTCACCCATGCGCGGTGGTCCGTGGCGTATCAGAGCCGGAGCGGCGATCCCGGGACTCCCTGGCTGGAACCGGACGTGACCGCGATGATCCGCGGGCTGGCC
>DATHLI010000226.1:0-2261 GCA_035488355.1 bacterium
TCGAGAACTGGAACAGGGACAGGTAGGCGAAGAAGCGCGAGAAGCGGGGATCCCCCTCCATGTACCCGACGGAGTAGATGGTGATCAGCGAGGCGACGACGCCCACCATCGCCGTCATCACGGCGCTGAGGGGATCGACGATGAAGCCGACGGTGAGCGGCCGGCCGCCGAGCACGACCCACTGATAGGTCAGGTCGGCGCGCCGCCCGAACGCCGTCTCCCCGAGCAGCACCAGCCCGCAGAGGCCGGCCAGGGCGATGCCCGCGATGCTGACATAGGCCCCGCGCCCGGGTAGCCGGTCGCCCCGCCAGATCACCAGGGCGAAGGCGAGCAGCGGCAGCAGGGGGATGAGCCAAGCGTATGGGGTCACGGGGAGAGGGCTACCATCTCATCACATTGATCTCGTCCACGTGGATCGTCTCCAGGCTCCGATATGCGGCCAGGACCAGGGCCAGGCCCACCGCCGCCTCGCAGGCGGCGAGCGTGATGACGATCAGGGCGAAGATCTGGCCCTGCACCGCGCCCGGGGCCGCGTATTTATTGAAGGCGACCAGGTTGATGTTGGCGGCGTTCAGCATCAGTTCGATCCCCATGAGGATCGCCACGCCGTTCCGGCGGGTGACGACGGCGTACAGGCCCAGCGCAAACACGACGGCGCTCAGCACGAGGTAATCGGCCAGGGTGACCATCCCTACTCCTCTTTCCGGGCGATGATGATCGCGCCGATCAGGGACACCAGGAGCACGATCGAGGTTCCCTCGAACGCCAGGAGGTTCGTGCCGAGGAAGCTCCGGCCGATGGCTCCGGGCGTGTAGGCCGGCAGCGTCCCCGCCCCCCGGCCCCAGGTGGTGTGCGTGACCCCGGCGATCAGCAGCACGGCGATGGCGACGGCCACGCTCGCGCCGATCGGCCCCTGCTCATTCCGCTGCTGCTGCCTGAGGCCGGTGCCGCCCTCGGTGAGCATGATCACGAACAGCACGAGGACGGTGATCGCGCCGGCGTAGATCAGCACCTGGATTCCGGCCACGAACTCCGCGCCGAGAAGGATGTAGATCCCCGTGATCCCGAGGAACGCCGGGACCAGCGCCACCGCGCTGTGGACGATGTTGGGGCTGCCGACCACGACGAGACCGGAGACCAGGATGACCGCGGCGAGGCCGTAGAAGGCGATGGCCTCCCCGGTCATCGGTGGACCACCATGATGAAGAACGCCGTCACCACAAGATTCAGGAGTCCCACCGGGATCAGCACCTTCCACGCGAAGTTGAGCAGCTGATCGATGCGGAACCGGGGATAGGTCCAGCGGACCCACATGAAGACGAAGATCAGCGCGTAGAGCTTGAGGACGAACCAGAGCACCGGCGGCAGCACCGGGCCCCGCCACCCCCCGAGGAACAGGGTGACCGCCATCGCCGCCATCGCGAACATCTCGCCGTACTCCCCGAGCTGGAAGAGGGCGAACCGCATCCCGGTGTACTCCGAGAAGTAGCCGGCCACCAGCTCGCTCTCGGCCTCGACGAGGTCGAACGGCACCCGGTTCACTTCGGCCACGGCGGCGGTGAGGAAGATCAGGAAGGCCAGCGGCTGCTCCACCGCATACCACCAGCCCGCCTGGGCGTTGACGATCTGGACCGTCGACAGCGAGCCGGCCAGCATGGCGACCGTGATCAGCGCCAGCCCCATCGGGATCTCGTAACTGACCATCTGCGAGGCGGAGCGCAGCCCGCCGATCAGGGCGTACTTGTTGTTCGACCCCCACCCGGCCATCAGGATCCCGACGACGACGAGGGACGAGGTTGCGGCAAAGTAGAGCACCCCGATGTTGAGATCGCGGAAGATGAGCGGCCCCCACCGGGTCGTCCCGAAGGGGATCACGACGTAATCGAGCAGGGCGGCCAGCGGCACGACGAGCACCGCCGAGGCGAAGATCGTGGCGTCGGCGTTGCGCGGGACGATGTTCTCCTTCTGAAGGAGCTTGATCGTGTCGGCGATCGTCTGGAGCAGCCCCTGGGGGCCGACGTGCTTGGGGCCGAGCCGGCTCTGCATCCACCCGCTGATCTTGCGCTCCAGGAGCACGCCGAACATCGCCGCGACCACGGCGACGCCGCTGAAGATCAGGACGGTGCCGCCGATCGCCCGCTCGACCTCGACGTACCAGGGCAGCGCGGCCGCCTCCGCTAGACCCACTCGAGCGCGCCCTTGCGCCAGGCGTAGACGAGGCCGAGGGTCAGGATCGCGAGGAAGACCAGCATATCGTAGAA
>DATHLI010000227.1:0-2140 GCA_035488355.1 bacterium
TACCCGAAGCTGAACCCACCCGCCAGGTTCTCGCCCCAGTTCTCGCGGAACAGATGCGCCGAGCGCTTCAGCGCGTCCACGGGTCCCAAGTCCTCGAATGCCAGCACCGGCACGACGAAGTAGGCCGCCAGCGACCAGGCCACCCCGACCAGGCGGACGATCAGGCGCCCCAGCCAGCTCAGCCGCCCTTCCACGATGCGCAGAATGATGCCCACCGTCGCCGCCAGCAGCGCCCACTGCAACACCTTCCCTCTGCGTTCCCACGCCAGGCTCAAACCGTCTCGCAGCGTCCCGGTCCCGCCGCTCAGCCGGCTCGACGCCACGCCCACCAGCGCCAGGTTGAAGAAGACGATCACGAAGTAGTTGGCCACATAGAGGAAAAACACCGCAAATGACGCCGGCGCGCTCACCTGTGGTGGCGCGTTCCCCGCCGCCAATGTGGCGATCGTGGACGAAAGAGTGCCGGTTACGCCCAAGATCACCGCAGACACCAACAGGCAGGAGATCGCTGAAGCAATCGGAAACAGCATCAGCTCATTGTCCGACTGCAGGATGGCAAAGCTCCATTTCATTAGATCCCAGCTGCGCTCGATTCTCTCCATGGCGCCCTCCTTCCAGGCGATTGTTAGGGTCCCTGCGCAATGGGTATCGAAATACTATATACCTCGCTTCACGAAGCGATAGGCTTTCCGAAGGGCCTCCGGAAGACGCCGGGGAATGATCGATGCGCCCCACCGGTAGCCAAGAACTCGAAATCAGGAGGGCGCGATGGATTCTCAACGACCCTACCGGATTCATCTTGACACACGGTACGTCCCCCTCGAGCTCATCGATGTTCAGGCGCTCGTCGATGCGTGCAGGGAACCCTGGTATAATCAGACGCTGTGCCGTGTGCACGACTGTGTCGTGCGGCTCGGCGTGGTGCAGGGGCAGTTCCACTGGCACAAGCACGACAGGGAGGACGAGTTCTTTTACGTGGTGGAGGGACGGTTCATCATCGAGTTGGAGGGCCGGAGGGTCGAGCTCACGCCGCGGCAGGGCATGACCGTCCCGAAGGGCGTGATGCATCGGACCGGCGCGCCGGAGCGCACCGTGATCCTCATGTTCGAGGGGGCCGCGGTCAAACCGACCGGCGATTGACGGGTTAATCTCCTGACGAGGAGGATGAGATGCTCAAGAATAAGTCGGAGAAAATCGAGTTGTTGGAGAAGTTGCCGCTCTTCGATGGACTCACCCGAAAACAGGTGGAGCAGGTCGGGCGGCTCGCCGACCTGATCGCGGTTCCCGCGGGGAGACGGCTGGCCACCGCGGGCGAATACGGCGGAGAACTCATCGTGATCGTGGAAGGATACGTCTCGGTGACCGTAGGGCGCCCGCGCCCCGTCCGTCTCGGACCCGGTGAATTCTTCGGCGAGATGAGCCTGGTCGATGGCCAACCGCGCTCGGCGACGGTCGTGGCCGAATCGGATCTGTTGGTGCTGGTCGTTGGTCAACGAGCGTTCTCCTCTTTGGTGGAGGCATCGCCGCTGCTCGCCCTGAGGATCATGCAGGTCTTGGCCCGCCGCCTTCGTGAGACGGAGTCGCTCGTCTCAGCCTAGGGGCTGACCCCACCGGCCGGCACCGGACTGTCCGCGAAACGCACCGCCCCAGATCCTTGACACGCGCGGGGCTAAATATATAATTGTTATACGTTATCGACCGCGTGGGGGGATCCGCAGATGGCGCAGGCGGCCGGCTTCCGCCCCGTCCGTCTCACCCGGGCGTCCGATGAAGTCGTCCGGCAGATCAAGGCGCGCATCTTCGGCAGCCGGCTGCCGCCCGGAGCGCAGCTGCCCTCCGAGAAAGACCTCGCCGAGCAGTTCGGCCTCAGCCGCATCACGATCCGCGATGCCCTCCGCGTTCTCGAATCCGAAGGCCTCATCGACATCAAAGTCGGCGCCCGCGGGGGCGCCTTCGTCTCCAGGCCGAGCGCCCGGCGGGTCAGCGAATCGCTGACGAACCTGCTGCGCCTCCGCCAGATTACGATCCAGGAACTGACCGAGGCCAGGCTGGCGGTGGAGCCGTCTGTCGCGTCCCTGGCCGCGCAGCGCGCCACGGCCGAGGACATCGCGGCGATGGAGCAGGCCGTCGCCGGCGCGCG
>DATHLI010000228.1:0-2895 GCA_035488355.1 bacterium
CCGGGCGAGCAGGTCGAGCGTGGTGTACACGGTCGCCGCGCTGATCCCGGGAAAGCGCCGGCGGACCTCCTCGTGGACCGCCGCCACGCTCGGGTGCGTGGTCCGCCCCACCACCGCCTCGTAGATCGCCATGCGCTGCGGGGTCAGCCGGCCCCCGAGGCCGGCGAGGCGGCGGCGGAGGTCGGCCCAGGGATCCCGGGACGATCCCCCGGCGCGGACCGCCGGGGCGGGTGCCGTCTGAATAGAGTCCTTATTGATAGCCATTATGGTTAAGAGCATACGGGCGGGGGCTCGTGCTGTCAAGCGAACCCGCGCACGGCATCCCCCGAGACCGCCCGGGCCGCCCCTTGGCCCCCGCGCGGCCGCATCCCGCGGTTCACGCCGCGCGGTCACACCCGCCCGAGAGGGGCCGCTTCCGGCGAGCGCCAATACGTCTCCTGGAGGTGATGCTATGCGGCTCCTGACATTTGCGGCACGCGGCCAGACGAGACTGGGGGTCGAGGCGGGGGAGTGGATCATCGACCTCAACCGCGCCGCGAGGGCGCACTTCGTGGCCCGCGGCGCGTCGCGGGCGGCCGCCCAGGCGTGGGCCCTGCTCCCGCCGGCGATGACGGCCTTCCTTGCCGGAGGCAGCGACGCGATGGCCGCGGCCAGGGACGTCACCGCGCGCATGCAGGAAGCGCTCCGCGACCCCCGCGAGACGGCCCGTCTCCACCGGGAGGGGGTGCTCTGGGCGCCGAGCGACATCGAGCGGCTGCCGCCCGTGCCGGCGCCGCCGAAGATCCTCTGCGTCGGGCGCAACTACGCCGAGCACGCGCGGGAGGGCGGCTCGGAGCCTCCGGAGCTGCCGATCTTCTTTGGCCGGTTCCCGCACAGCCTCCTCGCCCCGGGCGCGCCGTTCATCCTGCCCCATGTCAGCCCCCAGGTCGACTTCGAGGGTGAGCTGGCCGCGGTCATCGGCTTGAGCGGGCGTGACATCCCGGAATCTCGCGCGCTCGATCACGTGGCCGGCTATACCATCTTCAATGACATTTCCATCCGGGACTACCAGCGCCGGACGACGCAGTGGATGATCGGCAAAAACTTCGACCGGAGCGGGCCGCTCGGTCCCGCGCTGGTCACACGGGACGAGGTCCCGGACCCGCAGGCGCTCACGCTCACCGTGGACGTGAGCGGCGAGCGGATGCAGGAAGCGCACACCGGGACCATGATCTTCTCCGTCGCCCACCTGATCGCGTACGTCTCCCAGGCGCTGACCCTGGAGCCGGGAGATCTCATCGCCACCGGGACCCCAAGCGGGGTGGGGTTTGCCCGGAAGCCCCCTCGCTGGCTGCGCGACGGCGACACGGTGCGCGTCGCGATCACCCGGCTGGGGGTGCTCGAGACCCCGATCCTGCCCGACCGGCGGAAGGGGGCACGGTGATGCGCCCTCGGGCCGCCGCCCCAGCCGTCCGGAGCGCGGTGCTGATCGCCGCGTGCATCCTGGGACTCACGGCCGCGCCGCCGCCCGCGCCGGGAGCGGCGGCGTTCACCCTCTCCAGCGCGGCCTTCGCGAACGGTGCCCGGATTCCGGACGCCCACACCTGCGCCGGCGCCGACCTCTCCCCGCCCCTCAGGTGGACGGGGACACCGGCCGCGACGCGGTCCTACGCGCTGCTCGTCGCGGACCCAGACGTGCCCGGCGGAAATTTTGTGCACTGGGCGGTCTACGATCTCCCCGCCGCGTGGAAGGGCCTTCCGTCGGGCGTAGGGCCGATCCTCCGGATCGGGGGGCAGCGCGGAGGCAGGCAGAGCGTCAACGATTTCCATCGCATTGGGTACGGCGGGCCGTGTCCGGCGCCCGGGCCGGTGCACCATTACGTGTTCACCCTCTACGCGCTCGATGTCGCGCAGCTACCCGTGCCCTTTGCGGCGACCCCCGGCCTGGTCAGGCGCGCGCTCCAGGGCCACATCCTGGCCACCGCCGTGTTGACCGGCCTGTTCAGCCGCTGACAGAGGGGGACGACCGGTGAAGCGGATCGCGGTGCTCACAGGCGGTGGAGATGTGCCGGGCCTCAATGCCGCCATCCGGGCCGTGGTCAGGCGGGCCGGGGAGAAGGGGCTGGAGGTCATCGGCGTGCGGGACGGCTGGCGGGGGCTCATGGCCGACGACACGGTCCCGCTCTCGCGCGACGCCATCTCCGGGATCCTGCCGAAGGGCGGCACGATCCTGGGCACGTCCCGGACCAACCCGCTGCGCGATGCGGATGGGATCGCCCGCATCAAAGCGACGCTCGCCCGCCGCGCCATCGATGCCGTCGTCGCCATCGGCGGCGACGACACGCTGGGGGCGGCGTGCCACCTCAGCCATCAGGGGGTCGCGGTCGTCGGCATCCCCAAGACGATGGACAATGACGTGCGCGGCACCGACGTCACCATCGGATTCGACACCGCCGTCAACGCGGTCATGGACGCGGTGGACCGCCTGCACTCCACTACCGAGTCTCACCACCGCATCATGGTCGTGGAGGTGATGGGACGCGATGCCGGGTGGGTGGCGGCGGCCGGCGGGCTGGCCGGTGGGGCGGACGCCGTCCTCGTTCCCGAGGCCCCGTTCGATATCGATGAGGTCTGCGCCGCGCTCCGCCGGCGCCAGGCCACCGGACGGCGGTTCAGCATCGTCGTGGTCGCGGAAGGCGCCGTCCCCAAGGACGGCGGGACGAAGACCGTCCAGGACGCCCCGGTGGATGCGTTTGGCCACGCGCGCCTGGGAGGCATCGGCGCCGTCCTCGCCCGCGAGATCGAGCGGCGGCTGGAGGTCGAGACGCGCGCCGCCGTGCTCGGTCACGTGCAGCGCGGCGGGTCGCCCTCGGCGTTCGACCGCATCCTGGCGACGCGGTTCGGGGTCGCCGCCGT
>DATHLI010000229.1:0-17263 GCA_035488355.1 bacterium
GCATTGGATATCAAATTGTTGAGGACCTGCCGGATCCGCTCCGGATCGACTTCGGCCGGCGGCAGGCCGGGCTCAGCCTCCAGCCCCAACATCACCCCGGCCGCTTGCGCCTGCGCCCGGAACGAGGCCAGCGCATCCTTCGCCACCTCCGCCACGTCCGTCGGTGCCCTGGCGAGCTTCAGCTCGAGGCTCTCGGCCAGGGTGAGCGTGCGGAGATCCTCGATCAGCCGGGCCAGCACCTGCGTCTCCTCGAGGATCAACGCCAGGTGCGCGTCGTCGCGCGGGTACACGCCGTCGAGCATTCCTTCCAGCGTGCCTTGGAGCACGGCGAGCGGGGTGCGGAGCTCGTGTGAGATATCCATCAACAGACTGCGGCGCTGCGCTTCCTGCCGCTCGAGGCGCTCCGCCATCGCGTTGAACGCCCGGGTCAGCGGGCGGACCTCGCGCGGACCGCGTTCCTCGACGCGCGTGGAGTAGCTGCCGTCGGCAATCTGTCCCAGCGCGGCCATCAGGTCCTCGACCGGGGCCGCGACCCGGCGGAAGGCTCGGGCGGTGAGCACGACGGTCGCCAGCACGAGCAGCAACAGGAGCATCACGGCAAGGACGGCCTGGCCGTAGCCTCCCGGGCCGGGAGAGATCTTGAGCAGGTGGAGCAGGCCCGCCGCGGCCCACAGGAACAGCGCGGACACCCCAAGCGTCAGGGTGACCACGGCAGCCAGGAAGAACAACGCCCGGTGCAGGAAATGCCGCCGCATGCGCCGCCACGCCTGGGCCCCGGGCGGCCCAGCGGGCGGCCAAGGCTCGCCCTCCGGCCACCAGGGCGGCCGGCCGCGCCAGGACCGCCAGGGCGGCCCACCCCGCCGGGATTTCCAGGGCGGTCCGCAGGGCTCTGGGGTCATTCCTCGGCGAACCGGTATCCGATACCGTGGACGGCCAGGATGTGGCGCGGATGGCGGGGGTCGGGCTCGATCTTGCGCCGGATGTTCTTGACGTGCGAGTCGATGGCCCGCTCGTAGGATTCCACGGCGACGCCGTGCACCGCCTCCAGCAGCTGGCCGCGGGTGAAGACCCGGCCGGGCTGGCGCGCCATCACGGCCAGCAGCTGGAACTCGGTCGGCGTGAGGGGAATCGTCCGGTCGCCGACGCTCGCGCGCATCCGGGGGACGTCGAGCACGAGGTCGCCCGCGCGGACGACGTCGGTCCCCGCGCGCGCTCCGTCCCACCGCCGCAGCACGGCGCGCACGCGGGCCACCAGCTCCTTCGGGCTGAAGGGTTTGACGATGTAGTCGTCCGCCCCGAGTTCCAGCCCGATCAGCCGGTCGGCTTCGTCGGCCCGGGCGGTGAGCATGATGATGGGGACCTCGGACTCCTTGCGGATCGTTCGCGCGACGTCCAGCCCGTCCATCCCCGGCAAGGCGAGGTCGAGGACGATGAGATCCGGCTTCGTGCTGCGCACCATCGGCAGCACCGAGCGGCCGTCGCCGGCGGTCTGGACGCGAAAACCGGCGCGCTCCAGGTAATCGCGGGCGATCTTCACGATCCTGGGCTCATCGTCGACGACGAGAATAGATCTCACGGCGCGTGTCGCGGTCCGAAGCGCCGGATGGGGGGGACGCCCCCCATCCGATGCTTACACCGTCCCGGTGGCACCCGTGGATTCCTTGGGCTGTTCATGGGCCCGGCGGTGCCATTCCTCAAATCGCGGCGGCACCCCTCTCCCCCCACCCCGGCCGCACCCATATCCATACCCGCGCCAGAACAGTCCACGCGCGAGCGCGAAGAGCAGGAAGATGAAGAGGATCGGTCCCAGCAGTCCGAAGAACCCGAAGCCGAAGGGGCCGTGAAATGGGTACCCATACGGGGACGCCGGATAGGCGTACATCGGGTACGGGACGGCGCCCGGGCCACCTGGACCGGCCCCCGGGCCTGGGGCCGGCGCCCCGCCGTGCTGAGCCAACCCCTGGGCGATCCCAAGATTGTAGGAATAGGTCGCGAAGCCCGCCACGCCCGCGACCACCGCAAGCACCACCAGGATTCCTATCACCGCTCTCATGATTCGCCTCCTCTTGTCCGCGCTGATGGTCGGCGCTGAATCAATCGTAAGGCCCGGTTGTGAACCGGTCGTGAGCGGCATGTGGAGATATTGTGGAGGACAGGCCGGCTCAATGGCCCCCGATGATCTGCCGGAGCGTCAGGATCGCGAGCGCGAGCGTCAGGAGCACCGCGCCCCATCCCACCACGTTGGAGAGGACCCCGTTGGTGTGGGTCCCGAGCACCAGGCGGTCGTTCCCCAGGCGCACGAGCGTGAAGAACAGGGGGGGCAGCAGGAACCCGTTGATGATCTGCGACCAGTACATGAGCGTGACCGGGGAGATGCGCAGGAGCCCGATCGCGGCGCCGGTGCCGAGCGCTCCGGCAATGATCAGGTAGAATCCGCGGGCCCGCCGGACTTTCTTGTCCAGCCCTTCCACCCACCCGAAGAATTCTGCCAGGCTGTACGCGGTGCAGGCGGCCATGACGGGAACCGAGAGGATGCCGCTCACCAGGACGCCGAGTCCGAAGAGGAGCGCCGCCCCGTCCCCCGCCAGCGGCCGCAGCGCGCGCGCGGCGTCGTTCAGGGTTTGGACGCTCACGCCCTTCCCGTAGAACACCACGCTGGCGACGAGGATGATGAAGTAGAACACCAGGTTCGCGTAAACCATTCCGGCCGCCACGTCGAGGTTTTCATCCGCCAGGTCCTCCACCTTGCGCCGCGCCTCCACTTCCTCGGTGGCCTGCCAGAAGAACATGTAAGGCGTGAGGGTGGCGCCGAGCAGCCCCAGGGCCGCCGTCAGATACGTGGGGGTGAACCGCACCGCCGGAATGAACGTGGCCCGCAGCACCGTGTCCCAGTGGGGGCGAACGATGAGCCCCGTGATGATGTATAGAGCAACCAGGGGGGTCAGCACCAGCAGGAACCGGCTGATCGTCTGGTAGCTGGCGAAGATGAGCGCGGCGGCCAGCAGGACGGCGAGGGGAACGATCCACCACTCCCAGCCGATCCCGGTGAGGAGCTGGACCGCGGTCGCGGTGCCGATAAGGTCCGCGCCGATGGTGACGATGTTCGACAGGACGAGAGGTCCGATCACGGCCGCCGCGACCCCGCGGCCGTAGCGCTTCCGGAGGACGTGCCCGATCCCGCGCTTGGTGACCACCCCGAGCCGGGTCGACATTTCCTCCAGGTAGTAGAGCATGGGAGTCGACAGCAACAACAACCACAGAAGCCCCACGCCCGTGGTCGCCCCCACCTGGATGTAGGTGACGACCCCGGCCGGATCGTTGTCGGCGGCCCCCGACACGACCCCCGGGCCCATGACCTGGAAGAACTGCCGCCACGTCCGGCGGTGATGGTGGACGTGAGGTGCGCGCTCGTCCGGGGCGTGCCGCTCTCGCGAGAGTCCCTCGGGCGCCGTCACGGCCAGGTGAAGAGCGGCGTCCCCAGCGACGATGCGTCGACCTCAATGCCCAGCCCGGGACCGTCCGGCGGCGCGCCGGTCCCGCGCTGCGACCGGGGACGGTGTCCGGCGATGTGCTCCTTCACCCAGTCATTCATGAACGACACCGTGAACAGCATCTCGGGCGGGGTACTGCCGGCCAGGTGGCTGATCGCGGCCGTAACGACATCCCCGCCCCACGTGTCCTCGATCGTCATGCGCACGCCCAGGGCGGCGGCTAGGTCGCGGATCAACTTGGCCCTGGTGAGTCCGCCCACTTTGCTGATCTTGAGGTTGATCGCCTCCATCGCCCCGGCCTGGAAGGCGCGCAGGAGGGAGTGGACGTCGGTGATGATCTCGTCGAGCACGATGGGGAGCGTGGTGCGGCGCCGGACGTAGAGGCATTCCTCGAGCGTCGGGCACGGCTGCTCGAGGTAGACGCGCGGCAGCGGCTCGAGGAGCCGGGCGCCCACCGTCGCTTCCTGCAGCGTCCACCCGCCGTTGGCGTCGGCAATCACCAGGTCGGCCTGATCGGTCACCCCGAGCACGGCTTCGACACGCTCCCGGTCGGCGTACGGATCATCGCCGATCTTGAGCTGGAAGCGGTGGATGCCCTCCGCCCGCCTCGCCCGCGCATACGCGGCCATCTCCTCCGCGGCGCCGAGCGGTACTGCGATGTAGAGTGGAAAGCTGGCCTGTCTCAGGCCGCCGAGCAGCGCGGAGACAGGACACCCCGCCGCCCGGCCGAGCAGATCCCAGCAGGCGATGTCGATGGGGCTCTTCGCGTACCCGTGACCCCGCAGGGCGGCGTCCATCCGGTCGTTGATGAGACCCAGGTTGCGGGGGTCGAGGCCCAGCACGGCGGGAGCCAGTTCCCGCAGCGCTGCGCGCGCCCCCTCGGCGAACGCGGGCAGGTAGGCGGGCCCCAGGGGGCAGACCTCCCCCCAGCCGGTCAGGCCGTCATCGGCGGCGAGGCGCACCACGGTGCTCGGGAGCTCCGTGACCACCCGCCCCCCCGACATGACGTAGCTGCCGTGCACATAGTGCAGATCGTAGCCGAAGACCTCGATCCGCGTGATTTTCACGTCGCCGGCGCTCCAGGACGCGCGGCCCGCTCAGGCCCGCGCCGCGTCCACGGCGGTCACCGCGGGGCCAGCCGCTCCGCGAGATATTTCAGGCTGAGGGGATAACGGTACTCGATGTTGCTGTGGGTGGCGTCGAAGAGGTCGAAGGACACGTCGGTGACACCGACCTCCGCGAGCGCCCGGCGAAAGGCCTCGGCGCCCAGATCCAGGAAGAACTGGTCGCGCCTGCCCGCGTCGATGTAGATGGCCCGCATCGCCCTGAGGGCGGGGGCGTGCCGGGGGACCATCCGCACCGGGTCCCACGCCAGCCACCGCGCCCAGACGGCAGGGATGAGGGCGCCGGTGGCAGGATCGTACGGCAGCCGGACCGTCCCATCCGGATCGGCCGAATAGCATGCGGCCATGCACCAGTCGTTGAGCAGATGATGGTCGGAGTCTCTGGCGAAGGCCGGGCGGCTGCGGAAGTCCTTCCAGAATTGCTCGAACGAGCCGCCGTAGTGATCTCGCAGCGCCCGGGCCGACGCCCGGAAATCCGGGAGGTAGCAGGTCTCAAACAGCGCGTCCCCCGCGTGCGTGGCCAGTCCGCCCCAGAGGTCCGGCCGGAGCATGGGGGTCACCATGGCGCCGTAGCCGCCGCTCGATTTGCCGGCGATCCCCCGGTGCTCACGCTCGGGCAGGGTGCGGTAGCGCCCGTCGATCCAGGGGACGATCTCCTCGCAGAGGTAGGTGTGATACCGGCCCGTCCCCGGTGAATCCAGGAACTGGCTTCCGCCGAGCGAGGTCCAGCAGTCCACCCACACGACGATACACGGCGGGGCTTCCCCGCGCGCGAGCAGATCGTCGGCAAGTTCGGGGAAGTTCTTCCGGAACGGCGAGCGATTCCGCCACATGTCGACCTGGCCGGTTAGGCCCTGGATCTGGTAGATCGCCGGGTACCGGCGGGTGGGCGCGTCGTCGTATCCCGGCGGCAGGTACACCCACAGCGGGCGCTGGGAGGGGTCGCCCAGCGGATTGCCCCGCAGGGCGGCGCTGTCGAATCGGTGCTCCTCGAACCGTCCGCGCATGTCGATGCTCCACGGCAGCATCTGCGATCCTCCTGATCCGGCGGCGCCCCGAGCCGCAGCCGGCGGGAACGGTCGCCCTCACGCTGTACAATTCCTGGAGCTTTGGGGTAACTCCCGCTCGCGCAATCGACGGCGCGGCAAGGGATTTGATCGCGGCCGCGGCGAACATCGAGTCATTGTCTCCTCGGGAGACGGAGGTGGCTCTCATGGAGCCAGCAATGCTTGACGCGCTGCAGGTGAGGATTGGAAAGCTCGAGCGGCTGATGAAACTGATGACGATCGCCTTGGTGCTTGCGACTGTCCTGCTGACTGTTCTGACGCTCACGTTGCGGCAGATGACGTCGTACCGTGTGCTGCGGGGTCGGGGAATCGATATCGTCGACGGCGCGGGCCACCATCGTCTGCGGATGGGCATGACGCAGGATGGGGCCTCCGTGCTCCGGATTTACGATGGGACCGAGAAGGAGCGTCTGGGTCTGTTCGTGGCCCGCAGCGGAGCGACCGGGATCATCCTCTTCGGCGCGCAGGAGCAGCAGCGCGCGGCACTGTCGGTTCTCCCCGCGGGCATGCCCGAGTTCCGGCTTCACGACGACCACGGCCAGGAGCTGTTCGCGGCGCCCTGAGGCCTTCGGAGCCCCCCGCCGGGGATCAGGTCGCGATCAGCGGGATGGCGATGAGTGCGGCCGCGATCCCCACCGCCTGGGTCCTTGACACGCGTTCCCCCAGGACCAGCCGCGCCAAAAGCACGGTGACGGCGGGGTAGAGCGAGGCCAGAATAGACGACACGTCGAGGCGTCCCCCCTGCTCGGCGAGCACGAAGAACGCGTTGCCTCCGGCGTCCAGGAGGCCGGCGAGCGCGGCCGGGAGGAGAAGCGATCGCGGCGGCCGCGGAAGCCTGCCCTCGGCGCGGGCGGCCGCGAGCATCGAGAGCAGGGACGAGACCTTCGCGGCGGCGAGCGGCCAGAACACCGCCGGCGCCTGGACCTGGCCAATACAGATCATGAGTCCTCCGAACCCCACACCGGCGAGCAGAGCCAGACCCAGGCCTTCTGGAGATCCGCCCGCTCCCTCCGGTCGTGAGATCAGCCAGACACCACCGAGCGCGAGGCCAAAGCCGGTGAACTGGAGCGGAGACGGGAGACCCTGTGAGAGCGCGGCGAAGCAGACCGGCAGCGCCGCCGCCAGTACGGCGGTGACCGGCGCCGCGATTCCCATCCGGCCCACGGCGAGCGCGCGGTACAGGGCGGCGATGCCCAACGCGCCGAAGACGCCGGCGACGGCTCCCCATCGCAGCGCCGAGGGCGGCGGGAACGGCTCGGCGCGCACACCCGCGAGCGCAGCGAGCGCCACGACGCCGGCCGCCTGCGACACCAGGCCCACGGCGTAGACATCCGATTTCCGGGTGGTGATTCCACCGGTGAAGTCACCCGCGCCCCAGGATGCGGCGGCCGCCAGCCCAAAGGAGACGGTGGCCAGCGGCGACCCCACGCGACCCGGCCGGCGGCCTTACAGACGGACCTGCGCGGGCTCGCGGACCCGGACGCGCGCGACGAGGTAGTCGACGAGCGCCGCGTACGGGTCGAACCCCACCACGCGCACCGCATCGGTCACGAAGTTCGACAACGCGTTGATGTCGTAGTAGTAGACTCGTCCGTCCCGATCGTTGACGAGATACTCCACACCCCCCAGATCGAGGCCGGCCGCCGCGACGAGGGCCAGCACGTCTCGGGTGATCTCGTCCGGCGGCGTGTAGCCTTCGACCCGCAGCGTGACCTTGGGGAGGTCTGCGGGGCACAGGTCCACGGCGGCGTCAGGGTGGCAGATGTCGGCCGGGCAGAGGTTGAACCCCGCGTTGGGGTTCGGGTACACCTTGATCGCGTACAGGAACCGGCCGTCCAGGACTTCAACGCGCACGACGTGCCCGTCGCGGGCCGGGAGGAACTCCTGAACCAGCGCGGTGTGGGTGATCCCCAGGGACAGGGCGTCCTCCTCCGCCGCCCCGCGGAGGGATTCGGGCGTCTCGAAGCGCTGCATGCCGGCGCCGCTGCCGCCGATGTTCGGCTTGACGATGACGGGAAACCGGAGCCCGGCCGCCGCGGCCGGAGCCTGCGACGGATGGTTGATGACGCGGGTTCGCGGAGTCGGAAGGCCCAGCCGCTGCATCAGCAGCGCCTGCGCGGCCTTCGAGGTTTCGAGGGCGAAGGCGGCCGTCCCGTTCACGACGTCGGCGCCGGTGGATTCCAGATAGCGAAGCAGTTCGTGGGTGTAGGCGATCGCCTGCCCGTGGCCCCGCAGGTATGCCGACGGGCTCATGCGGTTGAGCACCAGGGACCAGGGGACGTCCCGGCGCTCGGGGTCGAAGGCGTGGGCGGCGACGTCGATGCGGTCGTACGGGAGACCGCGCCGGTCCATCTCCGCGAACAGGGGGCCAAACCACTCCGGGTGTTCATACACAACGCCAATGCGAGGCTCTTGTGTCCTCATCGTGATCCTCCTCGGTTGTTGAAACGCTGGGGTTACGGCCGGAAGCGGAGGCGGACTACCTCCGCGGAGGACAGATGCACTCGCGCGGGCGCTGGTTGAGGTTGTGGCCGGCAAGCATTCTACAGGCGATAGTATCAGAAGAGGCGCGCCCGCCGCAAGCGTCCGGCGGGGGCGCCCCTGCCTCAGGGCGCTGCGAGCCGGTCGAGTCTGTCCATATCGTGCGCGGAGATGGCAAAATCAAACACCCGGGCGTTCTCGTTGATCCGGTCTCTATTCTGAGACTTCGGCAGGACAACGGTGCCTTTTTGCAGCGCCCATCGGATGAGTATCTGCGCCGGGGATTTGCCATACTGTTGGGCGATGGCTCGAAGCCGATCGTCCTGCAGCCTCGTGCCTTTCGTCAGCGGACTGTAGGCCTCGACGACGATGCCGTGTGTGTTGCAAAACTCGAGGAGCTCCTGATCAAATCCGAACGCGGAAAATTTCACCTGGTTGACCGTGGGAGGCGTTTTGGCGGTGCGGAGGATCTGGGAGAGCTGACCGATGGAGTGGTTGCTGACACCGATCGCTTTGCAGGCGCCTCCCGCGTAGAGTTCTTCCAGCGCTTTCCAGATTCGCGTTACCAGGCCCGGCGTCGGCCAGTGCACCAGGTACAGATCGATGTGCCCGACATCGAGTCTGGCGAGGCTGGATTCAAACGCTTTCCGAATGTTCAGCTGGTCCGTCGGCCATAATTTTGTTGTCACCCAGATCTCTGCGCGGGGAATCCCGCTGCGCCGGATCCCCGCCCCGACCCCTTTTTCATTGCCGTAGATCTTCGCGGTATCGAAATGTCGGTAGCCGGCTTCGAGCGCCCATGCCACCGCGTCGGCGGTCGGCGTCCCGTCCGGGATCTGCCACACGCCCAATCCCAGCAGCGGGATGGCCGTGGTGTTGTTGAGGCGCGCTCTGGATTGCAGCGTCAGCAGCTGACTACTCTCCCGTCGGCACGGCCTCCGCGGGGCGCGGGGGTCCCTTGCGGGCGGCCGCGCTGCGCTCCAAAGTTAAGAGGCGCTGCTTGCGCTCGACCCCCCAACGATACCCGCCCAGGCTGCCGTCTTCCCTGACGGCGCGGTGGCACGGGACCACCAGCGAGACCGGGTTCGTCGCGCACGCCCGGCCGACCGCCCGCGCCGCGCCGGGCTCGCCGAGCCGCCGGGCGATGTCGCCGTAGGAGCGCGTCGCGCCGTACGGGATCGCCCTCAGCTCCTCCCAGACGCGCCGTTGGAAGGCGGTGGCCTGAACGTCCAGCGGCAGATCCAGGCGGGGGTGATGGCCCTCCAGGTGCCGCACGACCGCGCCGATCCAGCGATCGGCGCCGCCGTTCCCCCGGCGGATCTCCGCGGCCGGATACTCCTCGGCGAGCGCGGCCTCGAGCGCGCGGTCGGAATCGCCCAGGTAGACCGCGCAGACGCCGCGCGGGGTCGACGCGACGAGCAGGCGCCCCAGCGGAGAGTCCGCGATCGCATACCCGATCTGCATGCCCTGTCCGCCCCGCCGGTACGTCGCCGGGGTCATCCCGAAGTGGCCGGGTACCCGCTCATACAGACGGCTGCTGGATCCATACCCTGCATCGTACAACGCGCGTGTCACGGTCTCCCCCTCTCTGAGCCTTCCCTTGAGCCGGTCCAGGCGGCGGGCGTCGGCATACTGGCGCGGCGTGATCCCAAGGACGCGCTTGAACGTGCGCTGAAGCCGGTGCGGGCTCAGGCCGTCGGCCGCGCTGATCCCGGCCAGCGAGGCGAGCGAGACCGTGTCCTCGAGGTGCTCATCGATGTAGCGGCACACCCGCCGGACCAGCGCGGCCTGGGCGGCGCCGGCTGCTTCGCCCCGGGGACGGCACCTCCGGCACGGTCGGAATCCCGCCTGCTCCGCCGCCTCCGGCCCCGGGAAAAAGACGACCTGCTCGCGCCGGGGTTTGCGGGCTGCGCAGGTCGGTCGGCAGTAGATGCCCGTGGAGCGGACGGCGTATACGAACGTCCCGTCCGCGGCGGGCTCCCGCCCGACGACCGCCCGCCAGTAGCGGTCGCCGTTGCCACCTCCCAAATCGTTGTGGACCTGCAGGTGTCGAGTCATGGCCACTGCTCCTGCCCCGACAGTACGGGATTTTCAGGAAGAAGTCTATCCGTTTCTTGCAGCTGAACTGGCTCTTCTTGACGAGGCAGGGCCGCGGCCGGCCTAGAACACCCGGCCCCCATCGGGGACCGCGCGCTCGGGAGCGAGCAGCACCACGCGGCCGGCGTCGTCCGGGACTCCCAGCACCAGCACCTCGGAGTTGAACCCCGCGATGCGGCGGTCACCCAGGTTCATCGCCGCGATGACCTGCCGCCCGATGAGATCCTCGACCCGATAGAGATCCGTGAGCTGCGCGCTGGACGCTTTGACCCCGGCCGGGCCAAAGTCGATCCAGAGCTTGTAGGCGGGCTTTCGGGCGCGCTCGAGCGGCTCGGCCCTGACGATGTGCCCGACCCTCAACTCCAGGACGTGAAAGGCTGCGAGCGGTTCCATCCTCTTCCTCCCTGCATCCAGTCGAGTCCGGCGAATCGAGTCCGCCGGCTCCACCGCCGCGGTTGTTAATCCTGCGCAGACGTGCCCGCGAGATCGGTGTCGGCGCCCCGCGGGATCAGGTAGTAGCCGACGACGAGCAGATAGAGCGCGAAGCTCAGGATCGGCGCGGCGAGCGACGTCAGCATGGCGATGCCGTACGTCACCCATCCGACCCGGTAGGCGATCGTCGTCTGACGAATCGTCGTCTGGCTGACGTGGGAGGCGAACGCCCCGCTGCGGACCAGTTGGGCGAGCAGCAGGTTGTAGGCGGTGGATGCGCCCGTCAGCGTCAACCCGTACAGAAACGTCGCAGGGCGCATGAACGGGTACGCTCCGAGCGTCGAGGTCGCAAATGGGATGAAGGCGGTCACGCCGAGCAGGACGAGATTCCAAAAGACGGTGGCGCGGTTCACGCGGTGCACCAGGCGGAACAGCGCGTGATGATTCTGCCACATGATCCCGATGACCGCGAAACTCAGCGCGTACGCGACGAGGTTGGGCCAGAGCCGCAGCAGGGCGCGCGCGAGCTCGCCCTCGGCCGGCGGCGGGTTCTTGAATTCGGGCAGCGCGATCCCGAGGATCAGGAGGGTGATCGCAAACGCGAAGACACCGTCGGAGAACGCTTCGAAGCGCGCCTTATTCATGCCCCGTGCCTCCCGTCGCGCCTGCCGTTGTCGAGGATCCCCCGATCGGGAATCGCCGGGTTTGGGTTAGTTGGCTCAAGTGTATAATAAGATTCACGATGCCTCTGCCCCGGTCGCCGTCGAGGATGCCGGCGCCGCGCCTGAGGGTGGTTGCCCGCGCGCTCGCCTCGGCGGCCGCCCTTTCGCTGGCGCTGGCCGTCCCGCCGTTTGCGTCCGTGTCATCGCTCCCGGGACTCCCCGCCGCCCGCGCCGCAGCGCCGCCCCGGGTGGCCATCGTGTTCGAGCACGCCGGCGCGAGCCTCGCGGACCTGGCGCCGATCTACGCGATGCACCAGCCGTTCGGCCTGGGGATCTTTCCGCACAAGCGCTACTCGGCGCAGATTGTCCGCGACGCGGTGGCGCACGGCCTGGTCCCGATCCTGCACCTGCCGATGGAGGCCCGCAATCCCGCCGACACGGCGCCGGTCGCCGGGGCGGTGTGGGTGCGGATGACGGACGCCCAGATCACGCGCATCGTCGAGGACGATCTGGCCGGCACCCCCGGGGTCGTCGGGGTCAGCAATCACGCCGGGTCGCGGGCGACGGCCGACCCGCGCATCATGACGGCGGTGCTGCGCGCGGTGAAGGCGCGCGGGCTGTGGTTTGAAGAAAACCGGACCACGCCGTCGTCGGTCGCCTCAGATGTGGCGGCCCGCCTGGGCGTGCGCCGGGTCCTGATCACCACCTACCTTGACGACCCGCCGGTCGACATCGAACGGAAGGTGCGGGCGCTCATCCCGCTCGCGCGGCGGCAGGGCGCGGTGCTGGCCGCGGCCCACATCACCACCGGTACCCCGCGGGTGGTCCTGCGGCTGCTGCCGGAGTTTCGGCGGACCGGGATTGTCTTCGTCCCGATCACCGAGTTTCTGACCCCGTAGAGGTGTGATTTTACAGGTTCTTTACCGCGGCGTGGTATGTTCCCAGTGCGTGTCGCCCGCGTAGATCCGCGAGGAGGAGGGGAAACTGTGAGATTCCGAATTTCTGCCGCGGCATTACTGGTCGGTATCCTGCTGTTCGGTCTGAGCGCCGGGTCGCCGGCGCAGACGAGGCGGGTCATCTCCATCGCCCTCAGCTCGTTCAAATTTGAGCCGAGCATGTTCTTCGTCAACGAGGGGGACACCGTCGTCCTGCGGCTCGAGAACGTCGCCACAGATCGCCCGCACGCGTTCAACTCACCCTATCTCTCGGCCGTGGACTTTCAAGTGACCGGTCAGGGCAAGCAGGGCGTGACGACCGACGGGACCAAGTATATCCGGCTCGAGCCCGGGGAAAAGGCCGAGGTCACGTTCGTCGCCAAGGGGCGCGGCCAGTACGGGTTCGTCTGCAACCTGTACAACCACGCGTCCCGCGGGCAAACCGGCGCCTTCGTGATCTGGCCGGCCGGCTACCACCTGCCCGCAAAATAACCCTGCCGCCCTCCCGGCGCCCGCCGCGTGAAGCATTTCCTTGACAGAAGGAAGTGCGGCCGCGGCGGTTTAATGAAATCTCCTACTCGTCCAGTCATCATAAACTGTCGATCTTGAGCGGGGGGAAGCGTGCCCAGGCTCACCTTAGGGCAGCGGCTCAAGCGGGCCCGGCTGGCGGCGGGGCTCACCCAGGAATCGCTGGGCAAGCCTGAGCTGACCAAGGGGTTCATCAGCCTTCTCGAGCACGACCGCGCTAAACCGTCGGTCGCCACGCTCGTCCGGCTGGCGGCGCGGCTCGGGCAGCCGGTGTCTCATTTCCTCGACGCCGAGGAGACTGTGTCCGAGAAGTTCCTGGCCGTACTGGCGAGCCGGGGACGGAGCGAACTGAGCCGGCGTCAGTTCGAGGCGGCGCGCAGCGTGTTTGCAGAGCTGGGGGACCTCGCCCGGGCGTGCCGGAGCGAAGCAATGCAGATGCACGCCGAGCTGGGGCTGGGCGAGGCGGAACTGGGGCTGCGGCAGTTCGACGCGGCGCGGCGGCGCCTGGGGGCTGCGCTCGCGGCGGGGCGCGCCGCGGAAGATGCCCTGGTGGAATGCCGGGCGCTGCATGGGCTGGCTGCGGTGGAGCTTCACCTGGACCACTTTCCGCAGGCGATGGCCCTGAACAAAGAGGCCCTCGGGATCCTGCCGAGGCTCGGGGGCGCCGAGCCGCTTCTGGCCGGCGAGATTTCCCTGGATCTCGGGACCGTGCTGGGGCGGATGGGCCACGTCGATGAAGCGGTGGAGGCGTACACGCAGGCGCGTCAATTGTTCGAAGGGGCATCGCGGCCGGAGCGGGTGGGCGAAGCGCTGATGGGCCTTGGGAACGTGTTGAGCACGGGCGGCGATTTGGAGAGCGCTCTGGGCTTGTACGAGCGGGCGCGGGCGCTGTTCGAGCAGCATGAAGACCTGCAGGCCGCCGCGCACGCGCGGACGAGCCTGGGGATGCTCCTGATGCAGACGGGTCGGCCGCAGGATGCGGTGGAGCACCTGCGCGCCGGCCTGGCGATCACGCAGCGGCTGGAGGACGCGGTCGGGGAGTGCCGCACGCTGACCGACCTGGCGCGGTGTTATGTCATGTGCGGCGACCGCCAGCTGGCCGCCGAGTATGCGGCCCGGGCGATCGCGCGCAGCCGCGACGTGGGGCAGCCGGACGAAGAGGCGCGCACGCGGATCGTGCTCGGAGTCCTCGCGGCAGAACGCGGGGATCTCCCGGCGGCCGAGCAGGAGATGCTGGCGGCGGCGCAGCGCTGCCGGCGGTCGGGGATGATGCCGGAACTGGTCACGATCTATCACGCGCTGGGGCGTCTGGCGGGGCGCCAGGGGCAGTACAAGGAGGCGACCGCGTACCACGAGCAGGCCTTTCAGGCGCTGCGCGCGATGAAATCTACCGATGTGGTGGCCGCGCTCCACCTGACCGATCTGGTGGGCGTTGGGGCTGAGGTCGCGCTGGGACACCTTCCATCCGGATAGGCGTTCACACGATGTACACTTTGTCTGCGCGCGCGTGCAGTGAGTCGTTGCGGGCGGTGTCTTCGATCTATCGAACACGCGTTTGCCCAATGATGGGCGCCCTGGGCACGACCTGACTGCCGAAACGGCTTGCAGCCGTTCCCCTTCGGGTATACAATCCACGGTGCCGCGGTGCGGCCTGACCAATCACTGTGTTTATCTGGGTTCGTGCGCTTCGCCGGCCAATGGAGGGATTCCAAGGTGCGACCTTACTGGAGGGGACACATCAGCTTCGGCCTCGTCACCTTTCCCGTCAAACTGTACACCGCAACGGAGCAGAAGGATGTGCGTTTCCGTCTCCTCCACAGCGAGTGCCACACCCCGATCAAGAACCAGCGGTACTGTCCCTTCCACGAGAAGGTCATTGACTGGAAGGACGTCGTCCGTGGCTACGAGGTCAGCAAGGGGAAGTTCGTCACCGTCACCGACGAGGAGCTCGAGAGCATCCCGCTCGCCGACACCAGCCACAGCGTCAACATCGCCGGATTCGTGCAGCTGACCGAGATTGATCCGATCTACTACGAGCACTCGTACTATGTCGCGCCCGACGAAGGCGGCGCCAAGGCGTTTCTGCTGCTGCGGGATGCCCTGGCGGAGGTGCACCGCGTCGCGGTCGGCCAGGTCGTGATCCGCGAAAAAGAGTATCCCGTGGCCCTGCGCCCCTACGAGGGCGCGATGGTCATGGAGACGCTCTACTACGGCGACGAGGTGCGGGCGCTCTCAGCGCTGGAGGAGCTTCCCGTCCAGACCAAGGTCCACCCCAACGAGCGCAAGATGGCGATCCAGCTCATCGAGAACCTGGCGATGGAATTCAATATCGAGGAGTTCAAGGACGAGTACCGCGAGAAGCTGCTGGCGATGCTCAAGGCCAAGGGTGAGGGGCAGACCGTCGAGGCCCCCAAGGCGGCGGCGCCCGGCAAGGTGATCGACCTCATGGAAGCCCTCAAGCGCAGCGTCGAGCTGGCCCAGGCCCAGGGGCAGCGCGGGCGGGGCGGGCGCGAGCGGCGGGCGGCCGCCGCGGCGATGAACGAGCGTCCCCGCTGACCCCGTCCCCCGCGGCAGGAGTGGCGCGGTCTCCCCGCGCGACGCTCGCCGGCGCGGCCCCTCCAGTCTAGAACTTCAGCTCTTTGTGCGCCTCGTCAACGAAGGCGTTCGTGAACGCCTCGGCGGGGTTGACCCGGCCCGCGTTGGCGACCACGGTTTTGTCGAAGGACGACAGCACCTTGACGATCGTCTCCAGCCCGGCCAGCGGGACCCGGCCGTCCGGCGAGAACATCTCGAGGTTCTCCTTGAGCGAGGCCGCGTACAGCGCGCGGTCCGACTGTGAGAACCGCTCCGGCATCTTCTCGGCGATCTGTTCCGCGGCGTGCGCCTTGATCCAGTGCAGGGCCTTGACCGAGGCGGTGGCCAGCGCCTGGATGGTCCTGGGGTTCTTCTCGATGAAGGCGGGGGTGGCGTAGAGGCCGCCGGCCGGGTACGGTCCGCCGAACACGCGGAGCGTGCCGATCGTGGTCCGGGTATCGGCCAGGATCTGCGCGTCGCCGCTCTCGGTCAGGATCGTGATCGTCGGGTCGACGTTGACCAGGGCCTCGACGACGCCGCGCCGCGCGGCCGCGACCGCGGTGGCGGCGGTGCCGATGCCGATGTACGACTCCTGATCGACGGGGATCCCGTTCCGGGCCAGGAGATACTGGGCGAAGAAGTGCGTGCTGCTGCCCGGCGCCGTCACCCCGATCTTGCCGCCCCGCAGGTCCGCGATGGTCTTGATCCCTTTCGCCTGCCCGGCCTTCGTCACCGCCAGCACCAGCCCCGGGTACCGGTCGTAGAGGACGAACATCCTGATGCTCTTGCCCTGGGCCTGCATCTCGATCGTGTGGTCGATAAACCCGCACACCACGCTCGCGCTGCCTCCCAGCAGCGCTTCAAGCGCCCGGGCGCCGCCGGCGACGTCCACGATATCGACATCGACCCCCGCGTCCTTGAAATAGCCCAGCTGCTGCGCCAGCGTCAGCGGCAGATAGACGTACAGCGCCTGACCGCCCACCGCCACGGTCAGTTTCGGCGTCTCGACCTGCGCGCGTCCGCTCCCGGTCAGCGCCAGCAGCAGCGCGGCGATCCCGGCCGCGGCCGCGAGTCCTCTCCGCATCCCCACACCTCCCCTAGGCTCTCTCCGCGTGCGCGGCCGCCGGCTTCCACGCGAGCAGCCGCCGCTCGACCAGGGTGACCAGCAGGTCCACCGCGATCGTGAATGCCGCGAGCACGGTCATGCCCGCGAAGACTCCGGTGGTGTCGAACGTCCCCTCCGCCTGGGCGATCACGTACCCGAGGCCCCGGGCCGATGCCAGGTACTCGCCGACCACCGCGCCGACGAGCGCCAGGCCCACGCTCGTGTGCAGGCTGCTCAGGATCCACACGAGCGCGGAGGGGAGCAGGACGTGCCGGATGAGGCCCCACTTGGTCGCGCCGAGCATCCGCGTGTTGTTGAGGAGGTTGGCGTCGACTTCGCGGATCCCCTGGTACGTGTTGAAGAAGACGATGAAGAAGACCAGGGTCACGCCGAACGCCACCTTGGACAGCACCCCCAGCCCGAACCACAGGGTGAAGATCGGCGCGAGGACCACGCGCGGCAGCGCGTTGGCGATCTTCAGGTACGGGTCGAAGACGCCCGACAGCGCCGGGATGAGCGCGAACGCGAAGCCCAACAGGACCCCGAGCCCGGCGCCGACGAGGAAGGCGAGCACCGTCTCCAGCGCCGTGGTCCCCATGTGCCGGTAGATCGAGCCGGTCACAAACCACTCGGCGATTCGGGCGGCGATGTCCGACGGGCGGCTGAAGTAGAACGGGTCCACCCAGCCCCTTCGGGTGGTGATCTGCCACGCCGCTGTGAGCGCCACGAAGAGGCCGACCTGATACGGGAGGAGGCGGAAGCGCCCG
>DATHLI010000230.1:0-1515 GCA_035488355.1 bacterium
CGGCTGGCCCGGCTGCTCTCCCTGGTCTTGATGGGCGATCTCGTGAGCATCTACCTGGCCTATCTCCGCGGGGTCGACCCGACGCCGGTCGAGATCATCGACGCGATCAAGCAGCGATTGCGCGCCTGAGCCGCAGCCGTCTCGTCCCGTCGAAAACGGGGCATAGCACTCCCGTGAGAGCACACACGCGGGAGTGAGCCTGCTGAAAGAACCGCCAATCGACCAGAGGGTAGGACAGATGACCGCGGGGTCGCCTGACGCGGCCGCGGGGCCGGCGTACGCGGATCCGTCCACGGGCGAATCGGGGAAAGCGCTGGCGTTCCTGGCCCGGCTGGCGCGCGATTTTACCGCGGTGCTCAGCCTCGCCGACCTTCTCGAGCATATGCTGCGGGGGCTCCGCGAGGAGACGGGGTTCGACTCCTGCGCGGTCTCGCTGCTGGACACGCGCGACCCGGAGAAGCTGGCCGTCCGGGCCACCTCGGGGCTGCGGGGCCGGCTGCGGGGCAAGGTCTACCGGCGCGGCGAAGGGCTGCTCTGGACGGTCATGGAGACCGTCACCCCGCTGAACGTTCCGGACATGCACGCGGATCCGCGCACCCACCGGCCGGATCCTCAGCTGCGGGCGGCGATCTACGCGCCGCTGATGGTGCACCGGCGGCCGATCGGCGTGCTCAGCGCCTACCGGGCGACGCCGGGGGCGTTCACCGAGGCCGACCTCGACCTGCTCACCGTCGTCGCGCGGTACCTGGCCGGCGCCATCGAGGTGGCGCGGCTGCACGAGCAGCTGAAGGAGCTCGCGGCCACCGATTCGCTGACCGGGCTCGCCAACCGGCGCGGCTTCCTCGACCGTCTGCAGATGGAGATGGACCGGGGCCGGCGCGCCGGCACGGAGCTGTGCGTGGCCCTGCTCGATCTAAACCAGTTCAAGCGCATCAACGATGCCCACGGACACGCGGCGGGCGATGACGTGCTCCTGTCCGTGGCCGAGACCCTCAGCGAGGCCATTCGCGAGACCGACGTGGCGGGACGTTTCGGTGGGGACGAGTTCATCCTGCTCTTCCCCGACACGACCGCGGCGGAGGCGGAGGAAGTCCTCGACTATCTCCGGGACCTGGAGATCGCCGTCTCGGCCCGGGAGGGGTTCCGGGCGCGCATCAGTTTTTCCTGGGGGATCGCCTCGTGGCCGGGGGACGGCGTCGACGTGGAGCGCCTGCTGCAGGTTGCCGACCGCCGGCTCTATGGCATGAAAGAGGCGGCGGGGGGACAGACCGTCCGGCTCCCCGGGACGGTCCGGTTCCCAGGCCCGGGCAGGCCTCCGGGCGACTGATCCGCAGCGCGCCAGGAGGGGAGGCCCGCCGCGGCGTCGTAGACCACCCCCGGGGTGGCGGCAACTCGCTGGGCGCGGGCGACCGCGCAGAGACTGGGCCGCCGCCGGGGGGCGCACGATGGCCAAGGTGTTGCTCGAACAAGTCAGCAAGCAGTTCGGCACTGTCGTCGCGGTCAACAGCGTCACGC
>DATHLI010000231.1:0-7389 GCA_035488355.1 bacterium
CCAGGCCGGAGCGAGCGGCGCTTCGAGCGCGCTGATCAGCGCGGACTCTGTGGCGGAGATGAGCCGCGTGCCCAGGGTGAGGAGCAGCAGTCCCAGACCGAACTGCGTCGTGCCGAAGAGCGCGAGGTAGGCAAACTCCGCGGGCGCCGCGGCGCCGGGGCGGGCGAGCGGCGACACCGCGAGGGAGCAGAGGAACGCGGACAGGGCCGCGGCCGGGAGCATCGGGGTGTCCCGGTGCTTGCGGATGATGACCATCATCAGCGCCATGCAGAGCGTCATGCCGAAGGCCAGCAGGTCTCCGAGGAAGCGCCCCTCCCGGAACGCCCCGCCGACCATGATGATCACTCCCACGAGCGCCGCCGTGCTCGCGGCCAGCGTCGTCCAGGCTTCCCGCTCGCCGATCCAGAGCCAGCCGATCGCCGCCGTGGCAAAGGGCGCCGTCGCGAAGATGATGGTGACATCGGCGACCGACGTTCGGCGGAACGCATTGATGAAGAGGATCGTCGCCAGCGCCGAGAGGGCGGCGGCCACCAGTCCGGCGCCTCCGATCGCCCGGATCCCGGCCAGCGTGCCCCGGCGGTTCTGCCACACCATGAAGGACGCGATGAAGAGCCCCGCAAAGATGCCGCGCCAGAACAAGAGGGTCCAGGCATCGAGGTGGATCAGGCGGGTGAAAAAGCCGGCGGTGCTGTAGGCGACGGCCGAGGCGGTGGTCAGCAGAACCCCGAGCCCATGGCGCTCGCTGCGGTCCGCGGCCATCCGCTTATCGCAGCCAGTACCCGATCACCAGACCGACGATGCCGAACGCCCACTTCACGTGCGCGTCCGGATATTTATTGGAAATGATGACGTACAGGGCGGTAAGGAGGGCGGCACCGGAGATCACGATGCGTACGACAAGAATCAGCCGTACGCGCCAACGGTCTTCAGGCATGCAGGAGCGATCCTAGCGTCTCGTGACCCATTCCTTCAGTATACGCGCAGCCTCGCTCACGTGTTCCCCGAACAGTTCCCGTTTTTCCACCCACTGGCGCGCCGCCCGCAGCGCGATGCTGTCGGCTTCCTCCTTGGTGGAGACCAATCGAATGTTGGCGGGGACGATTGGGGTGGCGGATGGCATGTCGGGCGAATCCATCCAGACCTCCGCCACCGGTTTCCATCCGCCAGGATTGTCCGCGCGGATTTTCTCAGACTTCACCCTGATTTTGTAACCGCCGTAATGAAACTCCTGCCCGGCCTCCATCGAATCCCCCGCGTCCGGCCTGCCTGCGTTCGCCAAATTTCCCCTCTGGCGTCTCAAGTATAGCAAACCGCGCACCTGCTCACTACCCCGCCGGCGTGGGAAATTCCTCCGGCCGCGGCGTGCCTCCGGCTAAGGGGAATTCCCCCTGGGTACTTACAATAGCGACATGGTCCGCAGGTTCCCGAACGGCGCCTCCGCGGCCTGGGCCAACCTGCCCCTCCGCGGCAAAGGCCTGGTGGTCGTGGCCATCCCGATGGCCGCGATGCTGGCGGGCGCGTTGACCCACTTGGTCAGTGAACGCGCCTCCCAACAGGCAGCATCCTGGGTCGCGCGCACCCAAGAGGTCCGCACCAGCATCGAGCAGGTGTCGAACAAGATCGTGGACGCAAACAGCGGGGCCCGGGACTACCTGATGACCGGGCAGGAAAGGTTCCTGTCTCCCTACGAGGACGCCGTCACGACACTTCCCGAGGAGATCGCCCGGCTGGCGCGCCTGGTCCAGGACGATCCGGGGCAGGCCGTTCGGATGCACCGGATCATCGCCATCGTCGAGCGGGACCTCGACACCCTCACCGCAATCAGTTACTCTTCGTCATCGAAAGGGACGCTCACCGCGCGCCAGCGGGAGTCCCTGGCGACGAGCACGACCTTGATGAACGCCCTGCGCACGGAGTTCCGCGCGCTCAGGGATGGCGAGAGTGGACTGCTGGCGGCGCGCACGACGCGCCTGGAGCGTTTGCACAGGCAGATCTCGGACGCCATTGTCCTCTCACTGGTGTTGGGGCCCTCGTGCGGGATCATCGCGGCGTTCCTCTTCACCGCCGGGGTGACGCGGCGGATCGCGCGCCTGGAGGAAAACGCCGCGCTGCTGGCTCGGGGACTCCCCCTGGCGCCCGCGGCCTCCGGTCAGGACGAAATCGGCCGCCTGGGCCAGGCGCTTGAGCGCTCCAGCGTCCTTCTGCGGCAACGGGAACAGGATCTGCGCGGAGCCAAAGACGAGGCCGAAAAGGCGAACCGGGCGAAAAATGAGTTCCTGTCCAGGATGAGCCATGAGCTGCGCACTCCCCTGAACGCCATCCTCGGCTTCGGGCAGCTCTTGGAGATGGACCACCTGTCCGGTGAGCAGCATGAGGGTGTGGAGCAGATCCTGCGGGGTGGACGGCACTTACTCGGTCTGATCGACGAGGTGCTGGACATCGCGAAGATCGAGGCGGGCCGCCTGGCGCTTTCGTCAGAGCCGGTGCGGATCAGCGAAGAGCTGCAGGAGGCCCTTGATCTGATTGAGCCGATGGCCACCGCCCGGAACGTCTTGATCAACAGCGATCGACAAGAGACGTGGCACCGGTACGTCTTGGCCGACCGCCAGCGACTCAAGCAAGTCTTGCTGAACCTCCTCTCCAATGCGGTCAAATACAACCGCACCGGGGGCGCGGTCACCCTTTCCTGCGAAGAAACGGGGAACGGCCGGCTGCGGGTCAAGGTGACCGACACTGGCCCGGGCATCCCGGCGGACAAGATAGAGCGGTTGTTCACCCCGTTCGACCGCCTCGGCGCCGAGCAGAGCGAGGTCGAAGGCACCGGGCTGGGCCTCAGCCTCTCAAAACGCCTCGCCGAGGCGATGGGCGGAACGCTGGGCCTCGAGAGCACGCCGGGCCTGGGGAGCACCTTCTGGCTGGAACTGACGCTCGTGGAAAGCCCGTTGGAGCGGTTCGAGAAGGCGCCGGAGCCCATCACCGCTCCGGCCGCCGGCGCGCCCGCCGCGGCGGCCCGGGTCATCCTTTATATTGAAGACAACTTCTCCAACCTCAGGCTGATCGAGCGGCTCCTCGCGCGCCGGCCGGAGATCCGGCTCATCCCGGCCATGCAGGGGCGCCTCGGAGTGCAGCTGGCGCGAGAGCACCACCCCGACCTGATCCTCCTGGACCTGCAGCTTCCGGACATCTCGGGGCACGACGTGCTGCGGCATTTGCGGGAAGCTCCCGAGACCCGGGACACCCGGATCATCGTGATCAGCGCGGACGCGACCCCGGGCCAGATCGACCGCCTGGTCGCCGCCGGAGCGTGGCGGTATCTGACCAAGCCGCTCGACGTCAAGAAATGCCTGGCCTTACTGGATGAAGCCCTGGCGACTCCAGAGACCGGCCGCGCCGGGAGCAACGCGTAGGGCCGCGCGCATGTAATCATGCAAAGAGAGCAGATCCGGAACGCCCGGATCCTGATCGTCGACGACCAGGAAGCCAACGTCGAGCTCCTCAAGCGCATCTTGGGGCGACGGGGGTATACTAACCTCACGGGCCTGACCGATTCTCGTGAGGTCCCCGCGGTGTACAACGAATTCCGGCCCGACCTCCTCCTGCTGGACCTGCACATGCCTCACCAGGATGGCTTCACGGTCATGGATGGGCTCAAGGCGTTGATCCCGCCGAGTTCGTTCTTCCCCATTCTCGTGCTCACGGCGGATATCACCCCGGAGGCGAAGCAGCGGGCGCTGTCCATTGGGGCCAAGGACTTCCTCACCAAGCCCTTCGATCCGATCGAGGTGTTGCTTCGCATCGAGAACCTGCTCGAAACCCGATTGCTCCATCTCGCGCTTCGGGATCACAATCAGCTGCTGGAGCAGCGGGTGGGGGAGCGGACGAAGGAACTTGAAGCAGCCCACTTCGAGATGCTCGAGCGCCTGGCTGTGGCCGCCGAGTTCCGCGACGATCAGACCGGTCAGCACACCAGACGGGTGGGCGAGACGGCCGCGATTCTGGCCCGAAACCTGGGGCTGGCTCGGGATCAGGTCGAGCTGATCCGGCATGCCGCCCCACTCCACGACGTGGGGAAGATCGGCATCCCGGACAACATTCTGCTGAAGCCGGGCCCGCTGACCCCGGAGGAATTCGACGTCATCAAGACCCACACGACCATCGGCGCCAAGATCCTCTCGGGAGGGAAGTTCCCGCTGCTCCAGATGGCCGAGGAGATCGCTCTGTCGCACCATGAGCGCTGGGACGGGAAGGGGTATCCCCAGGGGCTCCGAGGGGAGGCGATCCCGCTGCCGGGCCGGATCGTGGCGCTGGCGGATGTCTTCGACGCCATCATCAGCAAGCGGCCCTACAAGAAGGCCCGGTCGGCGGAGGAAGCGGCGGTCGAACTCAAGCGCGGCGCGGGGACGCAGTTTGACCCCAGGGTCGTGGAGGCGTTCCTCGCGCGGACCCCGGATCCTCCGCAGGCGAAGGACCGGCTGCAGGTGGCCACGAAGCGGCCGCCGGAGCCGTAGCCAAACGAGCCGGGGCCGCCGGACTGCGTCGACGCAGCCCCGACGGCCCCGGGTGTCTCCGGTGGCCCGGGAGGTCCCGAGCCGGCCCTAGGATTTCCGAGTCATGTCCAGCACGACTGCGATGGCCATCACCACGAGTCCCAGCCAGATGCTTCTGAGACCGGGGATCACCGCCACAGCCAGTATGCCCAATCCGAGACCAAACAGACTGTGCATCATGACGTGGGGCGTGAAGCAGGACTTCATCTTCTCGTCCATCGCTCTCCCCTCCCCGGAATAAGCGCCAAGGTCCAGTCCAAACGCCTTAACCATAACCCCGGAGGCCTTCCGAGTCAATCATCGGCCGCGGCCCGGGCGCGCCCCCGCGCCGGCCGAGGCGGCTACGCCCCGCCGCCGAGGCCGTAGATCTCGCCGAATTTTTGCCGAAGATAGCGCAGGTATGGCTCCGGCGTGAGCGGGCTGCCCGTTGCACGGAGCAGGAGGTCTCTGGGCAGGAACTTCCGCCCGTGGGCGTGCACGTGGTCCCGCAGCCACCCGAGCAGCGTGCTGAACCGGCCGAGCCGGATGTCCTCCGCCAGGCCCGGGTGCGCCCGTTGGGCCGCCTCGAAGAACTGCACCGAGGCGACGTTGCCGATGGTGTACGAGGGAAAATAGCCGATCATCCCACCGGACCAGTGGATGTCCTGCATGAGGCCGTCCGCGTCGTCCGGCGGGGTCACGCCCAGAAATTCCGCCATCTTGGCGTTCCAGGCCTCGGGGAGATCTGTGACGTCGAGGTCGCCCGCCGTCAGGGCCTGCTCGAGCTCGAATCTGAGGATGATGTGGAGGTTGTAGGTCACTTCGTCCGCCTCCACCCGGATCAGGCTCGGCCGGACCCGGTTTACCGCGCGATAGAACAGTTCCGCATCCGCCGACCCCAGCTTCGCCGGGAACCGCTGCCGCAGCCCCGGGAAGGCGTACTGCCAGAACGGGCGGCTCCGGCCCACCAGGTTCTCCCACAGGCGCGATTGCGATTCGTGGATACCGTTGCTGGCGCCGTCGTCGAGGGGGGTGCGCGCGAGCGACGGCGCGCTTCCCTGCGAGTACAGCGCGTGGCCCGCTTCGTGGAAGGCGCCGAAGAGCGCGCCGAGGGAACGGCGAGCATAGCGGGTGGTGATGCGGACGTCGTCGCGGCCGAATCCGGTCGAGAACGGATGCGCGGATGTGTCCAGCCGCCCGCGGGTGATGTCGTACCCGAAGGACCGGATGATGGAAAGGGCAAACTCGCGCTCCTGCTCTTCCGGGTACTCCTGGTCGAGGAAGCGGGCATCCACCACGTCCCCCCGGGCGACGACCGCGCGAACGAGCGGGACGGTGGCATCTCGGAGACGATCGAAGAGCGCGGCCACGTCGCGGGTCGTGGTCTCCGGCTCGTACAGGTCAATCAGCGCATCGTAGGGATGCTGTGTATAGCCGAGGTAATCCGCCGTGCGCCGGGCGAACTCGACCATCCGCTGGAGATGCGGCCGGAAGGCGGAGAAATCGTTGCCGGGTCTGGCAGTGCGCCACGCGTCGATGCTCTCCGACGCCGCGCGCGCGCGTTCCTCGACGAACTCGGCGGGGAGCTTGCGGGCGCGGTCGAAGTCGCGGCGCGTCACCCTGAGGAGCGCCGCGTCGTCGGAGTCGGAGTCCAGGCGGCTCAGCAGGGGCTCGGTCTCTTCCAGGAGCGACCCGGTCAGGGGCGAGGTGAAGCGCTCGTGGGCGAGACGGGAAAGCGTAGCCAGCTGCTGTGCGCGGATCCCGGCGCCGCCTGGCGGCATGTAGGTTTCCTGGTCCCAGCGGAGCAGTGCGGTCGCCGAATGCAGGTCTGCGATGGTCGCGAGGTGGGCCCGGAGTCTCGTCAGGTCGTTCATCGGGCCGGACCCGGGCCTGGGCCCGGTCAGATGGGCAGATCCGCCGTGGTCGAAGCGATGAGGTGCGCCACCAGGTCGTGGAGCCGCCTGTAGGATTCCTTCGTTCGGACGGCCAGCAGGCCGTCGTTACCACACAGGGATCCTCCGCGGCAGACGACGGCATCTCCCTCGCCGTCGTGCGCGCCGTCGCGAGGACCGATCGATCCAGAGGGTGGAGCAAAGGTCAGGCCGTCCAGGATCGTATAGATCGCCGTCTGGAACAGCTTGTTCTCGTCAGCGATCTTTCTCAGGCGCCAGTAGACGTCGTCTCGCTCGCCCCCTCCCCGGTTGACGGTGAGCCCGTGTGTGTCGCGGTACTCCGCGCTCCACAGGTCGAGGGCCTTGCGCAGCATGGCGAGGCAGGCGCAGAACGCCCGCTGCCTGAGGCAGACATCGGCTTCCCAGAGCGCATGGGCGATCGCCTCGCGAGGGGCCGCCCTCCGCAGCGACAACTGTGCCATCGTCATCGCCCTCCCCCTCGCGACCGGCGCGGGGACGTGCGGCGGGGTGAGCGTCTTCACGACGCGGGCTGACCCTGGACCATCGCCGTGCAGCAGCGCCCGGACCACCCTGACCCGCGCGACCGCCGGGGGCCCATCATCGGCGCAGGACTCGAAGATCGAGCGGAGCTCCCCCCGTGGAAGGGTGCGAGCGGAAGACCGGGCACCGTTGTGCGGCGCAGCCGCCTCCCGGACGCGCCGGTACGCCTCGACATCCATGAGTCCAAGCCGCCAGCACGCCTTCGAGACCCCGCGGAGGGCGGCGAGCATCCCGTTCGCGACGGCCACCGGGTAGCATTCCATCAGCGTCCTGCGGAGGTCGGTGACCTGCTCGTCTCTCAGCAGGTGCCAGGCGAGCGTCAGCGCGCTGCCTCGTCCGGAGGTCAGGAGGGAGGCGATGGTGTCGAGCGCCTTCCGCGTCGCGTCGCGCGAGCGCGGGGTTCGGTTCGC
>DATHLI010000232.1:0-6690 GCA_035488355.1 bacterium
GAAGAACTTCACGTCCGCTCCGGCGGAGAAGAACCGGGGCAGCGTGCTGGTCAGGACGGCCGCCTGGATGCCATCGTCGGCGCGGACGGTCTCGACCGCCTCATCCAGCTCGAGCGCGAACTGCTGATTGTAGGCGTTCGCAGGGGGCCGGTGGAGCGAGATCTGACCGACGGCCCCCTCCCGCTCAAGACTGATCATGTCTCCCACGACACGTCACCCCCATCCCATGCAACCGAATCCGGCGGCCGCGCGCGCACCGACCTCACCGGACGGGCGCCTGGGGCCGGCGCTCGGCCAGCCGCTCGCGGAGCCGGAACCGCTGGATCTTCCCCGTCGCGGTCTTGGGGAGCTCGGGCGTGAATTCGATCCACCGCGGATACTTGTACGCCGCGATCTTGCCGCGCACGAACGCCTGCAGCTCCTCGGCCAGCGCGTCGTCCGCCCGGTGCCCCGGCTTGAGCACGACGAAGGCGTACGGCTTCACGAGCTCGTCCCGATCGGCCTGGCCGACGACGCCGCACTCCAGGACCGCCGGATGCTGGACCAGCGCCGCCTCGACCTCCGCGGGCGACACCCACTGGCCCCCGGCTTTGAGCATGTCGTCGGAGCGGCCGCAGTACCAGTGGTACCCCTCGGCGTCCTTGTAGTACTTGTCTCCGCTCATGAACCACTCGCCTCGAAACGCCTGCTTCGTCCGCTCGTGCTTGTTCCAGTAGCCTGAGGCGATGCTGTCCCCGCTGACCAGCAGGTCGCCGATCTCGCCCGGCGGGACCTCCCGGCCATCCTCGCCGATGATCTTGACCCCGTAGCCCGTGACGACCTCGCCGCTGCTCCCCGGCCGTACCCGCCCCGCGCGGTTGCTGATATAGATATGAAGAGCCTCGGTCGATCCGATCCCGTCGAGGATCTCCACCCCGAACCGCTCCTTCCATCTGGTGAACAGCGCGGCCGGAAGCGGCTCGCCCGCCGAGACACACAGCCGCACCGCGCCGAGATCGGCAGGGCCATCCGCGGCCAGCATCGCTGCGTAGGCGGTGGGGACGCCGAAGAACAGGGTCGGCCGGTACCGGCGGATCAGATCGAAGTACACTCGCGGCTCGAATCGTCCCGGATACAGCACCGCAGCGGCTCCCACTCGAAACGGAAAGTACAGCGCGTTCCCCAGCCCGTAGGCAAAAAAGAGCTTGGCGATGGAGAGGCAGATGTCGTGCTCCCGAATATCTAAGACTGCGCGGGCGTATTGATCGGCGGTCACGACCATATCGTGGTGCAGGTGCACCGTCCCCTTGGGCGCGCCGGTGCTGCCGCTGCTCCACAGCCAGAATGCCGGTTCGTCGCGGTGGGTCGCCGCCGGAGCCAGCTCGGGGGACGCCGCGGCCATGAGATCGCGAAGCCCGTGCTGTCCCCGGCCGGGAGCGCCGGCGACGACGACGTGCCGGAGCGCGGGGAGGCCGGCGAGCGCCGGCTCCAGCACCGGCAGGAGCGCTTCGCTCACCACCAGCACTCCGGCCCGGCTGTCGCGCAGCATGTAGGCGTAGTCGTGCGTCGTCAGGGCGGTGCAGGTGGGCACCGCGACGGCCCCGATCCGGATCGCCCCCCAGAAGAGATAGGCCAGCTCCGGGGAATCGAGCATCAGGAGCAGGACGCGCTCTTCCGGGTGAACCCCGAGCGACCGCAGGGCGTTCCCCGCCCGGTTCACCTGGGCCAGCAGCGTGCGGTAGGTGATCCGGTCGTCGCCCGCGTAGATCGCGACCCGGTCGCCCCGGCCCTGCTCGAGATTGCGGTCGAGAAACGCGGTCGAGACGTTGAAATCTTCGGGAACGTCGGCGGCCGGGGGCATCGGCCCCGCTTTCGCGGCCCGCGCCTGACTCTCCTCTCAGACCGGAGCCGCAGGGGATCGCGCGCGGTGCTAGGGGCAGGGGGTGGCCAAGGCGGTGCTGCTGATCGCGAGGCCGGCAACGTCGCTTTTTGGCTCGTTCCACGTGTAGATACCGACCACGCGGTCCTGTTCGTTGAGCACGGGGGAACCGCTGATCCCCCGCTCCGGCCGGTCGGCAGACTCGATCTCGAACACCGGGGTCCCATCTGTCGCCGTCGCTATCTTCGTGATGGTGCCCGCGACCACCACCCTTTCAGTCGTCTGCGACGCCCGGCCGTACCCCACGACCCGGACCTGCCCTTGCTTCTCCGGGGCGCCTCCGAGGGTAAAGAAGGGAAAGTATGGGAGCGGGCCGGTGTGCGGCCGCGCCTCGAACCGGGGCTGCCCTTCCTGGGGCTTCCCTCCGGGGACGGGGATCATCCACCAGATATACTTGGTGGGAGTTAGGCGAATCTCGGCCACGTCGCGGCCGAGCGGTCCTTCCCGGACCTCGACCGGATCGCTCTCCAGGGGACTCGCGCAGACGATGTCCACTCCGTAGAATTCTTTGTTGAAGATGGCGAACAGCACATGGTGTTCTGGATCGTGCTGCACGAGGTAGACCACGTGGCTGTTGGTGAGGGCCAGGCCGCTGGGGTCGATGAAGAACGCCGTCCCCATGGCGATTCCACGGCCTTCCGGAGTCAGGGTGAGGAGCTGAAAGACCCCGTCCCAGGAAGCCCCCTCCTCGCCCAAGGCGGAGAGCGGCCCGCCGAGGAAGAGCGACAGGGCGGCGGCCGCCATGATGACGGCCCATGCGCGGGGCGGCGGGCCCCCTCGACCAGCCGCGGCACGCGCCGGGGCACCATGCCCCCGGCAATCACGGGCGCTGCTCGAGCGGCCGATCACATTGGACCCTCCCCCCGAGCACTGAACGCCGGTCTCTGGCTGCCCGGCGCCTCGAACTGACCACCGGGAGTGTTATATACCCATCTCCCGCAATCCTCGGCAGGCGCGTTGAGGAAGATCCCGGCCGGCCGTCGAAGACTCGGGCGCGCAACGCTGTGGAGGTGACCAGGCATGATGATCCTGCCCTACGAAGGCCGCACACCCCGCATCGCGCCGACGGCGTTCGTCGCGCCGACCGCGACGGTGATCGGCGACGTCACGATCGGGGAGGAGGCCAGCGTCTGGTTCGGGGCGGTCCTCCGGGGCGATGTCGGCCGGGTCGAGGTGGGCGCGCGGGCGAACGTTCAGGACAATGCCGTGCTCCATTCGACCGCGCGGATTCCGACCGTGGTCGGCGAGGGGGCCACGATTGGCCACGGGGCGGTCCTGGAGGGATGCACGGTGCAGCGGGGCGCGCTCATCGGGATGAATGCCGTCATCCTCCACGAGGCCGTGGTCGGGGAGGAAGCCCTCGTCGCCGCGGGCAGCGTGGTCACCGACGGAACGCAGATCCCGCCGCGCACCGTCGCGGCCGGCGCGCCGTGCCGGGTGCGCAAGCCGCTCTCGGGATCCTCCGCGGAGTGGATCGCGCGGGCCGCCGAGGCCTACGTCGGGCTCTCGCGCCGGTACCTGGCGGCGCAGGCGCGGGATGGCAAAGCCGGGACGGCGGCCGACGGGCCGGTCTCGGGCTAGGGGCCGGCCGACGCCGGGCCCGGCGGTGGATTGATCGGCAGGACCAGCGGCGCGCGGGGCGGCTGGTTGAAGTCGAAGTCCTCGACGAGATTGCCGAGCTGCGGCAGATTCTCCCGCACATCCGGCCGCCGGTCGGGACGCCCGTCGGTCTTCGGATCGATGCGCCGACCGCCGAGGAAGTCGTCCTCGATGAACTTCACGTAGGCGTCGAAGCTCAACACCTGGTGGTCGATGTCACCCCGCCGGGCGTACGGGCTGATGACCAGGCCGGGGACCCTCAACCCGTAGCCGTTCTCATCGACGGCGGGCGGGACGACGTGATCGTAGAACCCGCCCCAGTCGTCCCACGAGAGGAAGATCGCGGTGCTGCCCCAGTTTGGCCCCTGCATTACGGCGTTGATGAGGCTGGTGACGTAGGCCTGGCCGGCGCTCACGAGCGCGGGCGGGTGTTCGCTGACCCGCCCATTGGGCACCACCCAGGAGACCGCCGGGAGCGTGCCGTTCCTGGCCGCCTCGAAGAAGTGGGAGACGGTCTGGATGTTGCGGAGCTGGCCGTCCTCCCGGACCGTTTCGAACCAGGGCAGCGGGTTCCAGATCTGCGGCGTGCCGGCGCGCTGCGGCTTCTCGGGGCACGCCGCGGCATCGTCGTCGCAGTCCGGCTGAGTCCCCTCGGCCACGTAGTAGGCCCAACCGACATTCGCCTTGTGGAGGAGATACGTCAGGTCTGTCCAGGCATAGTTAGGTTTCGCCAGGCCCTGCTTCCCGCGTCGCGCGAGCCGGTCTGGGCTCTGCAGCTCGTTCACGCAGCTCATCGGGTCCGCGCTCGTGCAGCGGGCCGACCACTCCGAGACCATGAACAGGTGCTCGGGGAGGCTCCACGACGCGTTCGGCTCAAACATGTGATCTTGCAACACGAACTCCCGGGCGTAGGTCCAGTAGTTCGGGATCTCTCGCGCATCGTGGTACCCCATCACATCGGGCTCTCCCGTGCCGCCCCCGCAGTTCGGGTCGAACGCTCCCACGCACCGGCCGCGCCGGCCGCCGACCTGACCGATGAACCCGTCCATCTTCCCGCCGTCGATGTCGGCCACCGCGTTCTTGGCGCTGTGGGGTCCGCCGCGGTTCAGGTCGTGCGAGTCGTGGAAGGGCTTTACGCACCGGCCGGAGCGCGGGTCGGTCGCGCAGACCGTTGGCATGCCGTTTTGCATGGGAATGCCGTCCGCACCCGGGTAGGTCCCGAAGTAGTGGTCGAACGACCGGTTCTCCTGCATGATCACCACGATGTGCTGGATCTTGTGGATACCGCTCAGGTCGGCCGCATCGGCCACGAACGGCCAGGTGCTCGGAGGACCCCAAGGGGGCAAGGAGACCGTGACGATCGCCAGCGTTCCCAGCGCGCATGCGCGGCGCCACGCGGCCGCCGCCGGCCACGGGGGGCCGCCCCGATGAATGAGAAACCACATGAGCCCTGACATGCGTCGCCTCCCCCCGCGGACCTGCCAGACGGGCCGCGGGATCTGTGGCATCTGTGCTCTGACTGATGATGCCCCTGTCCAGGGAACGTTAGCGACCGAAATGTTCGCAAAGTTCCCCGGGTCCGAGGCTCCCCGGTAGAAAGTCATCGCTGCGCTGGCATTCACCGTTGACACATGTGTTGCCTCATATTACTATGTTGCACAAGATGCGCAACTATCAATTTCAAGGCAACTCATCGGAGCGCGCCTTGGTCTCACAGGCCACCAAGGCCCTCGAGGCCCGGCTCCCAGCTGGCTGGCGGGCCATGCCCCTTCCCACGATCAGGGATGGGAAGGGGGGTCAATGGACCCCCGATGCCCTCATCGAGATCCGCTCTCCGCAGGGTGTCACCGGGACATTGGTGCTCGAGGCAAGAAGCAGAGTCGAACCGAGAGACGTTGCCGCGCTCGTCGCTCAGTTCCGCGGGTACGGCAAGGGCACCCCCACATTGATCGCGCCGTTCCTGAGCCTACAGACCATTGAACGACTCAGAGGGGCAGATATCGCCTACATGGACTTGACCGGGAATGCCCGCGTCGTGATCGCCCGGCCGGGTCTCTTCGTCGAGACCCAGGGCGCCCGACAGGACCCCAGGCGCGAGGAGCGACCGGCCCGATCCCTCAGGGGCGCCAAAGCCGGCCGCATTGTCAGAGCGCTGTGCGATTTCCTCCCACCGCTCGGCGTCCGCGACCTCGCCTCGAGATCGGGCACCAACCCAGGATACGTCTCCAGGGTGCTCGACCTCTTGGAACGCGAGGATCTCATCAAGCGCCGGCCGCGAAAACCCATCACTTCCGTCGACTGGCCAGCCCTGATCCGCCGGTGGGCGCAAGATTATTCGGTCTTCGATGAGAAGAGCAAGACGCCTGCGCCCCTCGGCACGCGAGAAGTCCAGTCCTACCTCGAACCACGAGGACTGTCGGCGTTCTTGAAAAAGCTACAGGATGCTGGGAGCAAGGTCATCGATACGCCTTATTCAGTAACCGGCTCACTCGCCGCGTCCAAAGTCGCTCCTATTGCGCCTCCTCGACTGGCCATCTGCTACGTCGAGACCCCCTCGACCGTGGCAACCCATCTCGGTTTGCAGCCCGCGGATGCCGGCGCGAACGTCTTCCTTGCAACCCCCTTCGACCCGGTCGTCTACGAACGCACCTGGTTGCGTGACGGTGTCAGGTTTGCGGCCCTGAGCCAGGTCACCGCAGACTTACTGACCGGCCCGGGCCGGGGACCAGCCGAAGCCGACGCGTTGATCGAGTGGATGGGCAACCATGAGCGTACCTGGCGCTCCTGATCCGATCTACGTCCTCGCCCGCCGGGTCCTCCTTGATGCCCTCGAGGGCCTTGGCGATCAAAGACGAGCGGTCATCCTTGTCGGCGCTCAAGCCATCTATCTGCATGTCGGCGATGCCGACCTCGCAGTCGCCGCATTCACCACCGACGGCGATCTTGCCATAGTGCCCTCCGACCTGCGGCCTGAGCCCAAACTCGCTGAAACCCTGACCCGCGCCGGCTTTCGTCCCAGCTCCAGCCTCGGCACGTGGATCAAGGAGGCGCTCCTCGAGGGGGCCACGGCGCAGGTCCACATCGATCTCCTCGTACCCGAGGTGGTCGGAGGAGCGGGGAGGCGTGGCGCGCGCCTTGACGTCCATGGGACGCGGGTCGCGCGAAAAGCGAAA
>DATHLI010000233.1:0-2445 GCA_035488355.1 bacterium
ACCCTGCAGGTGGAAACCGAGGAGTTCAGCGAGTCCTGGCACCGCGACTGCACGCCGCGGATCCGGACGGGGGCCACGCGCTGATGCGATCGCCGGCCGCATGACGGCGTTGAGCCCCGCCGCGCAGCTGGAGCGCCTCCGGCGGGGGACCGTGGAGATCGTCACCGAGGAGGCCCTCCTGGCGAAGCTCGCCGAGGGGCGGCCGCTGCGCGTCAAGCTGGGGCTCGATCCCACGGCCCCCGATATCCACATCGGCAACGCCATCGTGCTGCAGAAGCTGCGGCAGTTCCAGGACCTGGGCCACGAAGCCGTGCTGATCATCGGCGATTTTACCGGCCTGATCGGTGACCCCTCCGGCAAGTCCGAGACGCGGCCGTCGCTCACGCCTCAGGAGATCGAGCGCAACGCGGAGACGTACCGCGAGCAGTACAGCCGGATTCTGGATCCCCACCGGACGCGCGTCGCCTTCAACAGCCAGTGGCTCGGGGCGATGAAGTTCTACGATGTCATCAAGCTGGCCGGCCGCACCACCGTGCACCGCATCCTCGAGCGCGACGACTTCGCCAAGCGCTACGCCGAGCGCCTCCCGATCCACCTGCACGAGCTCCTGTACCCCCTCTGTCAGGCCTACGACTCGGTCGCGGTCCAGGCCGACGTCGAGCTCGGGGGCACCGACCAGAAGTTCAACAACCTGATGGGCCGGGAGCTGCAGCGGGAGGTCGGGCAGGCGCCTCAGGTCGTCGTGCTGACCCCGCTGCTGCCCGGGCTGGATGGGGTCCAAAAGATGAGCAAGAGCCTGGGCAATGCGATCGGCATCACCGATCCTCCCAACGAGATGTACGGCAAGGTGATGTCGCTGCCGGACCCGCTGATGATCCCGTATTTCGAGTACTGCACGCAGGTACCGCTCGAGGAGATCCGCGCGCTGGAGGCGGCGCTCGGCTCGGGCCGGGCGCATCCCCGCGACGCCAAGCGGCGGTTGGCCCGCGAGATCACCCGGCGGTACCACGGCGAGGCGGCGGCCCTCGCCGCCGAAGCGGAGTTCGACCGCGTCTTCGGATCCCGGGAGCTTCCCGAAGAGATCCCCGACGTCACGCTCGGCCGCGATCGTCTGCGCGGGGGACGGATCCGCCTCGCGCGCCTGCTCGTCGAGACCGGCCTGGCCGACTCCAACACCGACGCGCGCCGCCTGATCAGCCAGGGCGGGGTCAGCCTCGACCGCGCCCGCGTCCACGAGGACCTGGAGGTGGAAGTCCGGGACGGGTTGCTGGTGCAGGTCGGCCGCCGCCGGTTTGCCCGCGTCAGGCTCGGCGAGTAACCCCGCTCGTGCCGATGCCTGGTCCGCGCGGCACGCCGCCCGCTCCATGGGAGGGGCAGGACCTTCCCGCGGGGCTCTACCGGTCGGGGCTCGCGCTGATCACAGCCCTGGGGGCGCTGCTGCGGCTCGCGCATATCGCCCGTCCCTTCAACGGCATCGTCGCCACGGCGTGGAACGAAGGCCATTACGCCTTGATCGCGCTGAACTTCAACCGGTACGGCCTGCTCGCACAGCACAACGAACTGGGGCTGGATCACACCTTCTCCCCGGGGGTCCCCTGGCTGATGTGGGCGGCCTTCAGGCTCTTCGGCCCGAGCGAGTGGGCCGCGCGCCTGCCCGTCGTCGTGTTCGGGATCGCCGCGATTCCGCTCGCGGCCACGGTGGTGAGGCGGCTCTTCCGCAGCGAACAGATCGCGTTGATCGCCGCGGGCTTTGTCGCGGCCGTCCCGGGAACCGTCTACTACGCTCAGAATGCCCAGCTCGACACCCCCAGCATCTGCTGTGCCCTGGCCGGCGCGGTGGCGCTGTTGCGCTACGTCGATGGCAGGCGGTGGGGCGAGCTGATCCGCGCGGGGGCCTGGGTCGCGCTCGCGGTCTGGTTCAAGTTCACGACCGCGCTGCTCTACCCCGCGTTTCTTGGTCTGTGGTGGCCGGCGCGCCCGCGGCGGCCCCTGAACGCCGTGGCGATGGCCATCGTCTTTGTCGTCCTCACCGCCCTGCCCAGCGCGGCCTGGGTTTTCTATGGTCTCCGCACGGGCCGGACCATCGAGTCCTTCTACCACCGCGACTGGAATATGCGCGAGGCGGCCGAAGCGTTCCTCGAGTTGCCGCTGATGGTCGGAACGCATCTCTTCCCCCTCATCTTCATCATGTGTGTGTACGGCGCCGTCGTGGCGGTCCGCTGGCGCACCCGGCTGCGGGAGATCGGCCTCTGGTCCTACCCGTGGCTCCTGCTGTTCGTGGTGGCGCCGCAGTCCGCGCTGCTGAACCGCTACTACGATCTGGCGGCGGTGTACCTCCTGACGGCGATCGCCGCGGTGGGGTTGTGGATGCCGCTGGCCCGGCGGTACTCGGGGGCCGGGCTCGTCCGCGCCGCCGTCCTGAGCCTGGGCATCCTCATGGGCGCG
>DATHLI010000234.1:0-3084 GCA_035488355.1 bacterium
CGCCCAGTTCCTTGATGATCTCCGTGCCGGAGGCGGGCCGGTTGCCCAACACCCGGCGGCCGATCCGCGCCTCGAACGGCTCGATCACCTCAGGCGGGAACCCGTGCGGGTAGGTGGGAAAGGGCCGGTCGAGGACGAGCCCCATCAGCTCCCAGTGCCCCGTCGTGCTGTCCTTCCCGCGCGAGGTCTCAGCCATTCTCCCGAAGGCGCCGGCCGGCGCCGGGTCCGGCGGAACGCCCTCGACCGGGGCGATCCGCCCCAGCCCGAGACGACCCATGGCCGGGAGCCGCAGCCCGCCGCAGGCCGCCGCCGTGTGGGGCAGCGTGCTCGACCCGGCATCCCCGAACTCCGCCGCGTCCGGCAGCTCGCCGACTCCGCAACTATCGAGGACGATGACGAGGACGCGCCGGACGTCCCGGCTCACCCCGCCGGCCTTACCATGGTGCTGCTCCACGCTTACCTTTGTCCTACTCCACGCTTCGATCGGCTTTCGATCGGCCTTCGAAGCGTTCCCAGGCCGCGGTGATGCCGATGATCGACTTGGCGTCTCGAATCTCCCCCGCGGCGATCCGGCGGTACGCGTCCGCGAGCGGCAGCGATTCCACGCGCAGGTCCTCCTCCTCGCGCGGCGCGGGCGCCGGATGGAGGTCCTGGGCGAGGAAGACGTGCAGTTGCTCCGAGAGCACCCCGGGCGACGGGTAGTACGAGATGAGCC
Organism: bacterium; assembly: GCA_035488355.1. Classification (GTDB taxonomy): domain Bacteria; phylum Sysuimicrobiota; class Sysuimicrobiia; order Sysuimicrobiales; family Segetimicrobiaceae; genus Segetimicrobium. The sequence goes on from DATHLI010000234.1 coordinate 716, forward strand.
GTTCCCAGCGGCCGGCGGCGTGCCCCACTTCCTCCGCCAGCTCGCGGCGCGCGCACGCCTCGGGGGTTTCCCCCTCCTCGATGGTTCCCGCGGGGATCTCGAGGAGCTCTTCGCCTACCGCGGGGCGGAACTGGCGGACCAGCAGCAACCGCCGGTCGCCGGTGAGGGCGACCATGGCCGCGGCGCCTCGGTGTTCGACGATCTCGTAGACGACCCGGTGCCGGTTGGGGAACTCGAGCTCATCGAGCCGAAGCGAGATGTGCCGCCCGGTGTAGACCCGGCGGCTGGTGACCGGGCGCCGCATCAGGCCGCGACAGGGCTCTGGACGCGGGTCACGCCTTGGCCGGAGCGCCGGCCGCCGCGTAGACAGGGGTGCCTTCGCGCGCGGCCAGGTCCCGGAACGCGGCGAGGATGCGCAGGGTGATGGGCCCCGGCTGGCCGGTGCCGATGGTGCGTCCGTCGATCTGGACCACCGGACCCAGTTCGGCCCCGGTCCCGGTCAGGAAACATTCGTCGGCCGTGTACATGTCGTGCAGGGTCAGGACCTGCTCGGCGCCCGGGAGGCCGAGGGTGCCGCACAACTCCAGCACCGTCTGCCGCGTGATGCCCTGCAGGATGCCGAGGTAGGCCGGCGGGGTCAGGACGCGGCCGCCCTTGACGATGAAGACGTTGTCGGCGGTGCACTCGGCGACGTATCCCTGGGTGGTGAGCATCAGGCCCTCATCGACCCCCATCAGGTTGGCTTCCATCCGGGCCATGATGTTGTTGAGGTAGTTGCAGGTCTTGATGCGCGGGTTCAGCACGTCAACCGGCCGCTGCCGGGTGGACGTGGTGATCATCCGCAGGCCCTTCCGGTACGCCTCCTCGGAATACATCTGGATCGAGTCCACGATGACGACCACGTTCGCGCGCGGGCACTTGCGCGGGTCGATCCCCAGGTCCCCCGCGCCCCGAGAGATCACCGGGCGCACGTACGCGTTCTGGAGGTCCGTGCGGCGCACCGTTTCGAGGATCGTCCGGGTCATCTCGTCTTTGCTGAGCGGGATGCGGATGCCCAGGGTGTGCGCGGACTCGAAGAGCCGGTCGACATGGGCGTCCAGCTTGAAGATCCGGCCGTGATAGACGCGGATCCCCTCGAAGACTCCGTCCCCGTAGAGAAATCCGTGATCGTACACCGAGACCGTAGCCTCATCTTTCCCGACGAAGCGGCCGTTCACGTAGATGACCGTGGCCATGGGGTACCCTCCTTGCCGTGCTCACCTGTTCGGCGCGGGCGTAAATGGCTCCTTTGGGAGGTGCGCGGCGGGACGCTGCGTCTGACGGAGGGCCGCGGCGATGAACTCGCGGTAGAGCGGATGGGGACGGTTCGGGCGGGACCGGTATTCCCCGTGGAACTGCGTCCCGACAAACCAGGGGTGATCGGTCAATTCGACGATCTCCACGAGCTGCCGGCCCGGATACAGTCCGGTGACCCGCATGCCGTGAGACGTCAGGATCGGCAGGTAGTCGTTGTTCACCTCGAAGCGGTGCCGGTGGCGTTCCTCGACATCGGGGACGCCGTAGGCCTCCCCGGCCAGCGAGCCGGGGGTGAGCCGGCAGGGATACAGCCCCAGCCGCATCGTCCCGCCCTTGTCCGTCACCGCCTTCTGCTCCGGGAGCAGGTCGATGACCGGATGCGGGGTCCGCGGATCCACCTCCGTGGTGTTGGCGCCCTCGAGGCCGCAGACGTGCCGCGCGAACTCCACCACCGCCCACTGCATCCCGTAGCAGACCCCGAAGAAGGGGACCCGCCGCTCCCGCGCAAAGCGCGCGGCGTTGACCTTGCCTTCCACCCCGCGCGCCCCGAACCCGGGGCAGATCAGGATTCCGTCGTAGCCGGCGAGCCGCGCGGTGACACCGGGGTCGTCGAGCCCCTCGAGCTCCTCCGAATCCTGCTTGGTGATGAGCACCCGGGAGCCGGCCGCGATCCCGCCGTGGCGCAGCGCCTCTTCGATGCTGATGTACGAGTCTTCGTTCCCGACGTACTTCCCGACGAGGACGATCCGGACCGTGGACGTGGGATGCCGGAGCCGTTCGACCATCGCCCGCCACTCGGCGTGATCCGGAACCCGCTCCGGGAGGCGCAGCCGCCGCTCGACGATGCGGGGGAGGCCTTCGTCTTCGAGAATCAGGGGGACCTCATAGATGCTCTGGGCGTCGACCGATTGGATCACGGCCTCCGGCGGAACATCGCAGAAGAGCGACAGCTTCTCCCGGAGGCTCCCGGACAGCGGCCGTTCCGAGCGGCAGACGAGGACATCGGGCTGGATGCCGATGCCCCGGAGCTCCTTGACGCTGTGCTGCGTGGGCTTCGTCTTGAGCTCGCCGGC
>DATHLI010000235.1:0-20197 GCA_035488355.1 bacterium
GATCTCCTCGTGGCCCAGCATCTTGTCCTGCCGCGCCTTCTCCACGTTCAGGATCTTGCCCTGGATGGGCAGGATCGCCTGAAACTGCCGGTCCCGCCCGGCCTTGGCGCTGCCGCCCGCCGACTCGCCCTCGACGACGAAAATCTCGCACTTCGTGGGGTCTTTCTCGGCGCAGTCGGCGAGCTTGCCCGGCAGCGTGCTGATGTCGAGGGCGTTCTTCCGCCGGACGAGGTCGCGGGCCTGCCGGGCCGCCTCACGGGCGCGGGCCGCCTGGATCGCCTTGGCGACGATCTTCTTGGCATCCCCCGGGTGCTCCTCGAAGTATTCGGCCAGCTCTTCGCCAACGACCGACTCGACCAGCCCCTTCACCTCGGGATTGCCGAGCTTGGTCTTGGTCTGGCCCTCGAACTGAGGCTCGGGCAGTTTGAGCGAGAGCACGGCGGTCAGACCTTCGCGGACGTCCTCGCCCTGGAGGGTCAGGTCCCCGTTCTTGAGCAGCCCCTGCCGGCGCGCGTAGTCGTTGATGCTGCGGGTCAGCGCGGAGCGGAAGCCTACCAGGTGCGTGCCGCCTTCGGTCGTGTTGATCGTGTTCACGTAGGTGAAGACGTGCTCGAGATAGCCGTTGTTGTACTGGATGGCCGCGTCGACCTCGACGCCGTCGCGAGCGCGATGCACGAAGATCGGGTCGCCCAGCGCCCCTTTCTTGTTGTGGGCCCGGACGAGCTCGACCAGGCCGCCCTTGTGGGCGAACTCCTGCTTCTCTCCTGTGCGCTCGTCCAGCAGCGTCAGCACGAGGCCGGAGTTGAGATAGGCCAATTCGTCCAGGCGCTCCGCGACGATCTTGACGTCGTACTCCAGTTCGACAAAAATCTCGGGGTCGGGCTTGAAGGTCACCGTCGTGCCGGTGCGGGTGGTCTTGCCTGCCTCGCGCAGCGGCGAAGCGCGCTGCCCGCGCTCGAAGCGCTGGGTGTAGCGCTTGCCGTCCCGGTGGACTTCGACCTCGAGCCATTCGGAAAGTGCGTTCACGACCGACACACCGACGCCGTGCAGGCCGCCGCTGATCTTGTAGACCCCGCCGCCGAACTTCCCGCCGGCGTGGAGCATGGTCATGACGACTTCAACGCCCGGCTTGCCCACCTTGGGCACGACGTCGACGGGGATCCCCCGGCCGTCGTCGGCAACCGTCACGCTGTTGTCTTTGTGAATGACGGCGTCAATCTGATGGCAGAACCCGGCGAGGGCTTCATCGACGCTGTTGTCCACCACCTCGAAGACCAGATGATGGAGCCCCCGGCTTCCGGTGCTTCCCACGTACATGCCGGGGCGCTTGCGAACGCCCTCGAGCCCTTCCAGAACCTGAATCTGTTGTGCGTCGTAGTTAGTATCGGCCATGCTGCAACCTATCCTCCGATGCAGGCTCCGAAAACTCCTCCGAAATGGTGCGCTCGCAGGGCCAGGCTGGCGCCGTGACCCACCGTTCCCTTCAAGATCCTACAATATACATTACCAAAAATAAGGCCCGCCGTCAAACCAGAATCGGCCTCCAGGGCTGCCCCCATGGGCCCCGCCCAATAGCCCCGCCCGCCGGAACGGGCAGTCCAACGGCATCCTGGCTCACTCGGCCTCGGTCTGAAGCCCCCACTGGACGTTCGCAACCCGTTTTTGAAGCGTAAGCGAAGAGATGGCGGAGGTGTAGACACCAGTGGTCGTCACAACGACCGATTTCCGGTCATCTTTTGGTACTTCTGACCGTATACGAGAATGGGAGCGTGCCACGTCCATAAACCGTTGATTATCATCATTTCCTTCAATCAATCGCGCGTCGAATATTCCGATGATCTCCTGGAATGACACCACCACATCGCCGCCCAGGTGCAGATACACCCTACTTCACCTCGCTTTGCCGCTCGTCTACTCCGTTCTCTTGGCCTTCGCCCGCCGGACGCAGCACGACTCGGATCTCGTCGATCGCGCGCTCGCCCACACGACGGTTGAGCGCCTCAACGAGGGCCGAGCGGCGCAAGGCGAGTTCATAGGAAAGCGCCGGGAGATCGGTCACGACGATCAACGCATTCCCCCGGATGCCCGCCGCCCACGCGTGGCGGGCATGCGCTTCGCCGACGATCTCCGGCCATGCCTCGAGCACCCCGGCCTGCCGCGCCCTCCGAGGGCCGACGAGCGCTCCCAGCGCATCCCCCAGCAGGTCCTTAAGCCGAAACACCGGATTCCTCGACGATGCGGCCGGCGCGCACGCGGAGGACCCGTAGAGGAACCGCCACGAGCGCGGGGCGCTCAGTATGGGTCAGCAGTACCTGGGGCCCGGCGATTTCACGCAGCAGCAGCGCCTGGCGGGCGCCGTCCAGATGCGCCAGTACGTCATCGAGGAGCACGACGGGCCACTCCCCACGCTCTTCTCTGAGCAGGTCCACCTCCGCCAGCCGCAGGCTGAGCGCGGCGGTGTGGTGCTGGCCTCGTGACCCGTAGGTGCGCAGATCGACCCCGTTGACCACCAGCCGCAGATCGTCACGATGCGGGCCGACGAGGCTCGTGCCCCGCCGGAGTTCATCCTGCCGGCGCGCCGCAAGCGCGCGCGCCAGCGCCGCCCGCTCCTCGCCTTCTCCCACGGCGCAGACATACGAGATCTGCAATCGCTCATCCCCGCCGGCCAGCCGAGCATGCCGCGCCGCCGCCCGCTCGCCGAGCCGAGCGACAAACTCGCGGCGGCGCTCGATCAACACGGCCCCGAGATCCACCAACTGCTCATCCCACGGCGCGAGCGCGGCCCCATCCGCCCCCGCGCGGAGCAGCCGGTTACGCTGTCTGACCACCCGCGTGTAGCGCGTCAGCGCGAAGAAGTACGACGGGCTGACCTGGCTCAACGCGGCATCCATCACCCGCCGCCGGTATTCGGGAGCGCCACGGATCACCTCGTCGTCGAGCGGTCCCGCCATCACCACCATGAGCCGGCCGAGCAATTGACCACGATCCACCACGACGCCATTGACCCTGAGCCGCCTCTCACCGGTGGCGCGGTCGAATGCCACCTCCAGCACCTGCGAGCGCTCGCCCTGCACGGCGGCCCGGATGTGGGCCCGGTCCTGGCCGAACCGGATCAGCTCAGCGTCCCGGGTCACCCGCGGGCTCCGTCCCAGCGCGGCGGTATAGACGGCTTCCAGCAGGTTGCTCTTTCCTTGGGCGTTCGACCCGACGAGGAGCAGGATTCCCTGGTCGAGCGTGAGATCCGCGGCCTCATAGTTTCGAAAGTGTCGAAGGCGAAGTTCAGCCAGCCACAATCCGGTACTCCCGGTTGCCCACCGCGACGCGGTCGCCGGCGTTCAACCGACGCCCCCGCCGGCGTTCAACCGCCCCGTTGACCATCACCTGTCCCGTCTGCACGAGCACCTTCGCCTGGCCCCCGGTCGTGGCCGCGCCGGCCCACTTGAGCGCTGCTCCAAGCGTGATCCCCCCGGTCGCGATCGCGACCGGGATCGGACCACCCGCGGGAGCGCGGCCGCGCTTATCCGTAGACCCTCACCGGCGCCAGCACGTACACATACTCCGCGTGCTCGACCGGCCGCAGCATTCCAGGACTCAACGATCCGGTTAACTCGAACAGCACCTCCGCGCTGTCCATGTTGGTCAGCGCATCAAGAAGAAACTTGGCATTGAACGCGACTTGAATCGTCTCCCCGTCGGCCTGCACGTCGATCTCTTCCTGCGCCTTGCCGACCTCGGGGGTATTCGAGCTCACCGTCAGCGTGCGTTCCGCCGCGCTCAACCGAACCACATTGGCCGAGTCCCGCGCGGTAATACTCGCCCGGCGCACCGCCCGCAGCAGCCGCTCGGTCCCTACCTTGATCCGCTGCTTGAATTCCGACGGAATGACTTTCTCATAGGGAGGAAATTGCCCGGCGATGAGCCGCGAAACGAACCGCATGCTCCCGACCGCAAAGATCAACTGGTTCTCGTGCGCCGTAATCGTGACTTCCCCCTCGGCGGTTCCGAGCGCCCGCACGAGTTCGGCCATCGTCTTGCTCGGAACGATTGCCGAGATCTTGTCCCGCACTCCCTTCGTCAGCTTCGCCGTCCGGAGCGCGAGCCGGCCCCCGTCGGTCGCGACCAACCGGCCGTCATGGCCTTCAAGCACTACATAGACACCGGTCAGAAACGGCCGCGTTTCATCCGTCGATACGGCAAAGCTCGTCTGCCGGATCATTGTCCGCAGCAATCCCGCATCAATTTGCGCGACGGTGTCCCCGCCGTTGGAGGGCATCAATGGAAAATCCGCCGCCGGCAGCCCCAGGATCTCGAACTTGATGCTCTCGCAGGTAATCCGGGTCTTTGTATCGCCTTCGCTCACATCAATAGTGATCGGCGCTGCGGGTAAATTAACGATGATATCACCAAAGATCCGCGCGGGAACCGTGATGTTTCCCGGCTCGAGCACTGAGGCGCGGACCTGTGATTCGATCCCCAACTCTAGATCGGTCGCGGTAATTCGGAGAATCCCGCCTGTTGAGTCAAGCAGTAGATTACTAAGTATAGGCATACTAGCCCGGCTGGAAATTGCTCGGGTGACAATTTGGACTTCGTGCATGAGCTGTTCTTGCGAACACTGAACGCGCATAAATACGCCCTCCTGGGGGCTTTTATATTAAGTATATTTCGTCATAGGAGTAGTAGAACCTGTGGATAATGTGTATAGCAGCCTCCGACTCATACATAATCGCATTTTCTGGCTGTGGGTAACCCTAGGACAGCGTGAACGATATATCCCGGATCTCCTCAGGTCGCGGAGAACTGAGGAGCCATGGTAGATTTGTTAGCCTATTGCTCCACTGCAGTTGGACGTTCTATCCGGAAGTTATCCACAAGGTTTTTGACCCCGGCGGCAAGGTGGGTGTCTTGAAGCAGCGCCGTCTTTACACGATCACACGCGTGCATAACCGTCGTGTGATCGCGACCGCCAAACTCCTCCCCAATTCTGGGAAGGGAAGCATCAGTCAGCTCGCGGGAGAGGTACATCGCGACTTGGCGGGGGAACGCCACGCCTTTGGTACGGCGCTCCGATTTCATCTCGTCGACCCGGATCCCAAAGAACTCGGCGACCGCGCGCTGGATCGCCGGGATGGTGATCGGGCGAACGCGGGTTTGGGGTAACAGCTCCCGGAGCACCTGCGTGGCCAGCTCGATTGAGAGGGGGGTGCTCGTCATCTGGGCGTGGGCGCGAAGGTGGCTGAGCGCGCCCTCGAGCTCACGAATGTTCGAGGAGATGTGCTGGGCGATGTACTGGGCGGTCTCGTCGGGCAAGGCCACGCCGTCCAGTTCGGCCTTTTTGCGCAAAATGGCAATGCGGGTCTCATAGTCCGGCGGCTGGATGTCCGCGATCAGCCCCCACTCGAACCTGGAGCGCAGCCGGTCCTCCAATGTCGGGATCTCTCGCGGCGGGCGGTCGCTGCTGATGATTAATTGCCGGTTGGATTCGTGGAGCGCGTTGAAGGTGTGGAAGAACTCCTCCTGGGTGCGTTCCTTGCCGGCGAGGAACTGGATGTCGTCGATGAGCAGTACGTCGGCCGTCCGGTACTTGTTGCGAAACTGGACGGTCTTGTCGTCGCGGATCGAGTTGATGAGGTCGTTGGTGAAATGCTCCGAGGAGACGTACATCACGCGGGCCATCTGTTTGCAGGTGAGCACGTGGTAGCCGATGGCCTGGAGGAGATGGGTCTTGCCCAGCCCGACGCCGCCGTAGATGAACAGCGGGTTGTAGGCTTTTGCCGGGGCTTCGGCGACCGCCAGCGCGGCCGCGTGCGCGAAGCGGTTGCCGTTGCCGATGACGAAGGTATCGAACGTGTATTTGCCGTTGATGAGGGTGTCGGACGGGAGCGGGCGGGTCACCGCCGGATCGCGCGGGGCGGTCGCTTCGGGCGTTGCGGCGGGCTGCGGCTCGCCCTCGGCGATGACAAACCGCACATCCACCCCGTGGGTGAGCACCTCTTCGAGCGTATCGAGGATGAGTCTCCGGTAGCGCCCTTCGACCCATTCCTTCGCGAACAGGCTGGGGACCGAGAACACGAAGGTCCCCTGATCGAGCGCCATCGGCCGCATCGCTTTTAGAAACGTCTCGAAGCTCGGCTTGCTGAGGTGCCGCTCGATCCTGGGCAGAGCTTGCCGCCAGACCTGGCTGGCGGCGAGGGTCTCGGACTCCATGCGCGCCTCCCGTTCTGGCCCGGGCGGGTCGCCGGGCATTAGGGCTCAAACACGGTGTCGAGGTACACGATGCCTTCTTCCGTCAGGGTGCGCTTGCCGGGGCCTCGCGTCGCCACCAATTGCAGCGTCTCGAGGGCGTAGAGCTCGCGGTAGGCGGTGCTGGGGCTCATGCCGAGTTCCTTGGCAATCGATGATGGCCCGGCGGATCCCAGCTCATTGATGAGCAGGAGGACCTTTCGCTGCCGGGGCGTGATGCGCGGCGGGGCCGGCGCCAGCTCGGGCGGGGCGGCCGGCTGCGGCGCGCGCCGGACGGCCGGCTGTGGTGGCCCCACCTGCAGGGTGACCACCGTGCCTCGATCCAGGTTGTCCTCGATCGAGATCGCGCCGCCGAGAAAGGCCAGCTGCTCGCGCGCGACCGGGAGACCGGATCCCACGCCTTTGATGAACTGGCGCATGTCGCGCGTCGCGGTGGTGAACCCGGGGAGGAAGGCGCGCTCTTTGTCTTTGATGCCTGGGCCGTGGTCGGAGATGCGGATGGTGTTGCCGTTGTCCATGATGGTGACGACGGCGTCCTGGAAGAACGCGTGAATCAGGTTCTCCATGATTTCCCTGATGACGACGAAAGGAATCCGTCCCCCGCGCTCGCGGGCAAAGGCGTGGGTTCGTGAGGCGAGCTCTCCAACAAGTTCGTTGAAATCCTCCGCGGAGAGGGAGACGATTTGCGGCGACGACAGGAGCGAATCGTACACGGCGACGCGCACTTCGGGTGCCTGTCCTGGTTCCTCCGGCGCCCCCTTGGCCTTCGATATCAGGCGCAGGAAGAAGTCCTGCATGATCATCTCTCCGGATGTGCAGCCCGAGTATTGGCCCGCGCGGAGCGCCCCTCCTGCCCGCGCGGCTGTGGCCGCAGAGTTTTTCCGCCTGTCGCTGACGTGCCGGCGGATGGTCACCGTTGTGGAAAGATGGCCATCCCAAAATCGGAATTTCCGGTTGACGATCCTGTGGGGGGAATGTGCAGGAGCGCTTAGATATGGAGATTATCCGGCGCGGGCCAGGTTATCCACAGGTGTGGAAAAGATTGTTGATAACTTGCGGAATCTCCTTCAATCATCGGGAAAATTTCTCCCCGGCCGGTTTTTCCGGCGGGCTTGGGCTCCCCGATGGTGCGAGACTCAGACGAGATCTTGATAACTCGAGTGGTTATCACCAGGTTATCCACAGGTGGTGAATGGCGATCGAATGAGGGGGTTCAGTTCGGCGGGGGCCTGTGAACGCGACGCCCTGTAGGGTCCGGCGCGTTGAAGGACGCCGCGATCCTGTGATATAGTGAGGGGAACTGCCGGCCCGGTCCTCTCCGGCGCGGGTAGCTCGACCGGGTGTGACAGAGGGGGGACGGCCAGGTGAAGCGGACTTTCCAGCCAAGCAGGCGCCATCGGAGCAAAGTACACGGGTTCCGCGTCAGAATGCGCACCCCCGGCGGGAGAAACGTGCTGAGACGGCGGCGGGCAAGAGGACGGTACCGCCTCGCGTCTTCTTAGGGGGTTGCGAAGCCCAGCCTCTGGTGGTGTGAACGGTCGCGGGCGCCCCGACGGCGCTCAGGCGGAACGGTCGGCGCGTTTCCAACCCATTGTGTTCTCCAGGGTCTATCGGGAGGGCCGCCGGTTCCCGGGGACAAACCTGGTGCTCTACGTGCGCCCGACGGAGGAACTGCGCCGGGTCGGGATCACTGTGGGACGGCGATTTGGCGGCGCGGTCGCGCGGAACCGGGCCAAGCGGCGGTTGCGGGAGGCCCTCAGGCGACTGGAAGGCCGCCTTCGTGATCGGGGGGACATCGTGCTGGTCGCGCGCCAGCAGGCACTCACCGCCCCGTTCGTGGAGATCGTCGCGGAGATCGAAGCCCTGTGCGGCGCCGGCGGGGTCCTGGCGGAGGGCGCCATTGACGCGAATGGGTGAAGCGGCAGGGCTGGTTCTGATCCGGTTCTACCAGCGGTGGATCTCCCCCTATACGCCTCCGGCATGCCGGTTCTTTCCATCGTGTTCCGAGTACGCGGCCCAGGCGGTCGAGCGGCACGGGCTGGTGCGAGGCGGATGGCTGGCCCTGAGGAGGCTCTTTCGCTGTCATCCGTTTCACCCCGGCGGCCATGACCCGGTGCCGTGAGGTTCAAGGAGGCTCGGTGAGTGGGTGCGCTGAACGGGCTGCTTAGCGGGATTGCCGACGCGCTGCACGACGTGCTGCGGTTCTTTTATGGGTTTGCGCACGACTACACCCTCGCGATCGTTCTGCTGACCCTGGTCGTCAAGCTCGCGCTGCACCCGCTCACCAGAACGCAGCTGCGGTCGATGAAGGGGATGCAGGTGATCGCGCCGCACATGGAAGCTCTCCGGCGGAAGTACAAGGACGACCCGAAGGCCCTCAACCAGGAAATGATGGCGCTCTACCGGGCGCACAACCTCAACCCGATGATGGGATGCCTCCCGATGCTCGTCCAGATGCCGGTGTTCATCGCTCTCTGGCGGCTGTTGTACACCAAGGGTCTCTTCGGGACCGCGGCCGTCTTCGGGATCCCCTGGATGCGTCTCGACCAGGCGCCGAACCTCGGTCAGGTGCTGTCCGCCGTTGCCGCGGGCCATCCCGAGCAGCTCCTCCTGCTGTTATTCCCGGTGCTGGTGGGGGCGACGATGTACTTCCAGCAGCGGATGACGATCACCGATCCTTCGCAGGCCCGCATGTTTGTCTTCATGCCCATCATGATGGGGTATTTTGCCACCATCTACCCGATCGGCGTGTCGATTTACATGATCGTGTCGACCATGGCGTACATCGCGGAGTACTTCCTGGTCGTGGGTTCGCCTCCGCCGATGTCGGCCGCCCCGCCGAAGTCGCAGGCGGCGGCCGCGGTCTCCGGAGGCGGGGGGCGGACACCGGCGCCAATGCCGCAGGGCAAGAAGGGGGCAAAGCGGGCGTGAAGTCGGCAGAAGGATCCGGCCGCACCGTCGAAGAGGCGATTCGCGAGGCCCTCCGGGTCCTCGGCGCGCGTCGGGAAGACGTCGATCTCCTGGTCCTGGACGAGGGAAGCCGCGGCGTCCTCGGGCTGGGGTCCCGCACGGCGCGTGTGCGGTTGACGCTGCTCTCGGAGATGGAAGAGGACGACACCGCCGCCCCAGCGGCGGCGGGCGCGAGGGCGGCCGCGCCGGCGGCCGAGGCGACCGGAGAGCTCGCGCAGCTCGCCCAACGCACCGTCATCGCTCTGATCGAGGCCATGGGGTTCCGCGCGACGGTGAACGCGGAGGAAGAGGCAGGGGCGGTCCTGGTGTCGATCACGGGGCCGGAACTGGCGCCGCTGATCGGGCGCCGGGGGCAGACCCTGGAGGCCCTGGATCTGCTGGTCAACCTGATCGTGGCCCATAGCTGCGGCCGCCGGGTCCCGGTCGTCGTGGATGTGGAGCGCTACCGGGAGCGCCGGCGGGAAACGCTGGAGGAAATGGCGTGGCGGTTTGCGGAGCGGGTACGCCGGACCGGGCGGCCCGTCGCCCTCCGGCCGATGTCGTCCGCGGAGCGGCGGATCATCCACACCACCCTCGCGCAGGACTCAGGGATCGCGACACACAGCGAGGGGGAGGACCCGGAGCGCCGCGTGGTGATCGGTCTACGCGGCGGCGCCTCCGCGCCGAGCGCTGAGCAGATCCCCCCCACACCCCTTCCCGGGTCGCCGCCGCAGACGCCGGACGATTCCACGCCGTAGCGCGGTGTCCGTCGGCCGGATCGTCAACTCCGGCGGCGCGTCCCTCGGCGTCGAGCTGTCCTCCCGCCAGAGCACTCTGCTCGAGCGGTATGTCGGGCTGGTGCTGGAGTGGAGCAGCCGCCTCAACCTCTCCGGCGTGCGCACCGAGGCGGCGGCGGCGCGCGTGCTCGTCCTGGATGCCCTGGCGTGTCTTGCGGCCCTCCCCCATCACGGCACCCTCGTGGATCTCGGCAGCGGCGCCGGCACGCCGGGTGTGCCGATCGCCGTCGCGCGCCCGGAACTCCGGGTGACCCTCGTCGAAGCATCACGAAAGAAGGCGGGGTTCCTCGCGGTGGCCGTTCGCGAGCTGGGCCTGGTGAATGCGGAGGTCCTTCACGCGCGGGCGGAGGAGGTGGGGCGCGCGCCGGCGCATCGCGAGCGACACGACGCCGTCACCGCGCGCGCGCTGGCGGCGCTCTCCGTGCTGGCCGAGTACGCGCTTCCCCTGCTCCGGATCGGAGGCGTCGCGGTGTTCCCGAAGGCCCGCCGCGCGGCCGAGGAAGTTGCCCGGGCCGCGGGCGCGGTCGCGCTCCTCGGCGGCGCCTCGGGACCGGACGTCCGCCCACTGCCCTCCGGGGGCGGTCTCATTATTGTGAGGAAGGCGGCGCCGACCCCCGACCGCTACCCGAGGCGGCCGGGTGTGCCCGCCCGGCGCCCGTTACTGCCGTAGGTACATCTCCGCGGGTGCTCCCCCCCCCGCGCCAGGGAGGTCGTCGATGCGGTACGGTTGGCCAGGCGGACACGAGTGCGCCGTCGCGCTCTCGTTCGACGTCGACGCCGAGTCGGCGTTCGTGTTCCGTGACCCGGAGAAGGCCGGTCGGTCGCTCGCAGGCATGGAGGAGCGCCGGTTTGGAGTACGGACCGGCGTTCCGCGCATCCTGCGACTCCTGGATAAGTACCGGTTGCGTGGGACGTTCTATGTCCCGGGCTACACCATTGTCCACCACACGGCGGCGGTCCGGTCGATCCGAGATGCCGGGCACGAGCTCGGTGCGCACGGCAACGTCCACGAATCACTCGACACCCTCTCAGACGAGCAGGAGGTTCGGGTGTTGGAAGACCAGGTCCAGATCTGGCAGTCATCATTGGACCTGCGGCCCACGGGGTATCGGTCCCCGTCGTGGGAGCTCAATACGGGGAGCCCGGCGATTCTCAAACGGTATGGGTTCGCCTACGACAGCTCCCTCATGGGCGACGACGTGCCATATTTCTTGGGCACGCCTGCGGGGCCGCTCGTCGAGGTGCCCGTGCAGTGGCTCCTGGATGATGCCCCACTGTATCGGTACGCACCCGGATCGAGCAACGGGATCGCCGACCCCGACCGAGTGATTCGCATGTGGATGCAGGAGTTCGACGGCATGCGCAGCGAGAACGGGTGTTTCGTCTTGACGATGCATCCATGGATCTCAGGCCGCGCGGGGCGGCTCCTCGGGCTGGAGCAGCTCATCCGTCACATCCAGGCCGCGCCTGGCGTGTGGTTCGCCACGGTGGGCGAGATCGCCGAGTGGGCGGCTTCGTCGGGCGCGACGGGGACGGCGACACGGGACCCGGCGGATGGGCGCTGCTAGCGGTCACCGTACGCGGGGGTCGAGCCGGTCTCGCACCGCGTCGCCGAGAAGGTTCGCGCCGAGCACCGTGACCATGATCGCGAGGCCTGGGAACGTCGCCAGCCACCACCCCGTCGCGAGGTAGGCGCGCCCGTCGGCGAGCATGTTGCCCCAGCTGGGCGTCGGCGGCTGAACGCCGAGACCGAGGAACGACAGCGCCGCTTCGTACACGATCATCAGGCCGATCTCCAGCGTGCCGACCACGACAATGGAGGGGAGCACCTCAGGCAGCACATGCCGCAGCATCACGCGGACATCCGTGCCGCCGAGGGCGCGGGCCGCGTCAACGAATTCCCGCGACCGGCCGGCGAGGGTTTGCGCGAACGCGACCCGCGCGTACCTCGGCCATCGGGTGAGCCCCAGGACGAGCACCGTGTGCTCCAGGCCGGGGCCGAGGGCGGCCACGACCGCGATCGCGATCAGCAGGAACGGGATGGATAGGACGATATCCACGAACCGCATCAGCACCGCGCCCACCCACCCGCGATAGTATCCGGCCGCGAGCCCCAAGAACAGGCCGAGGGCGCCGGAGCACGCCACGGCGAGGCTCGCCACCACAAGCGAGGCGCGGGCCCCGTAGATCAGCCGGCTGAGGGCGTCGCGACCCAATCCGTCGGTCCCGACCCAGAACACCTCACCGTGAGTTCCGCGCGTGCCCGGCGGCATCAGGCGATCTACGAGGGTCTGGGCCAACGGGTTTCGGGGAGCCACGTTCGGCGCCGCCAGCGCGGCGACAGCGACGACGACGAGAATCCCGATCCCGGCATTCCCGGCGGGCGACAGCCCTCGGCGTCGACGCCGCGCAGGCGCTCCGTCAGGGGTGAACGCGCTTCTCGCCGCGGATGCGGCAGGCACCGTGGGCGGCCCGGCTACGATGGCGCCCCGGCGAGGGCGACCCGCGGGTCCAACACACCGTAGAGCACGTCGGTGACCAGGGTGGTGAGGACGAAGATGGCGGTGCCCACGATCACGACGGCCTGCACCACCGTGTAGTCGCGGGCCTGGATCGCCTCGACCGCCAGCCTCCCCATTCCCGGCCAGGCGAAAATGGTTTCTGTGATCACGGCCCCGCCGAGCAGGTTGGCGACGTCAAGGGCCGCGATCGTGAGGATGGGGATCGCGGCATTGCGCAGCACGTGCGCGACGACCACGCGCCGCGGCGACACGCCCTTGGCATGCGCGGTCCGCACGTAGTCACGACTCGCCTCCTCGAGCACGGCCGACCGGCTCATCCGCGCGATCGTCGCGAGAGACAACCAGGCGAGGGTGATGGACGGGAGGACTAATGTCTGTGGGGTGCCCGACCCCGAGGACGGCAACAGGTGCCACCGAACGCTGACGATCAGGATGAGGAGCAGCCCGGTCCAAAATGACGGCATCGCCTGGCCGATGAGGATGAGTGGCAGCGCGAGGCGGTCGAACGCGCCGCCGCGGCGGGTGCCCGCCGCCACGCCGAGGGGGAGGCCGACGGCGAGGGCCAGCCCGAACGCCGCCGCAGTGAGCTCAATGGTATAGGGAAGACGCTGGAGCACCAGCGGCAGCGCCGGGGCGTCCTGCACGTAGGAGGTTCCGAGGTCTCCACGCGCGAGCCCGGCGAGAAAACGGAGGTACTGCACATGGAGGGGCCGGTCGAGCCCGAGGGTGTGCCGCATCTGGGCGATGACGTCTGCCGGCGTGCCCTGGGGAACCATGAGGGCCACCGGATCGCCCGAGAGCCGGACGATGACGAAGACGATCGTGGAGACCCCCCACAGGACGAGAACCGCCTGCAGCAACCGCCCGGCCATGAATCGTCCCATGGTGTCGCTCGGCCGTCTTTGCGCGCGCCAGCCTTCAGGCTACTGCCCGAGCGCCATATCGGCGACGAAGAGCTGCTCGTCCACCGTCGGGTGCCAGTGAAGGTGCCGGTCCGCCCCGTACAGCGCCACGACCTCCCACAGCGGCACGGCGGGGACATCCCGCTGGAGCACGTTCAGCGCGGTTGAGTAGGCGGCTCTCCGCGCCGCCGCATCGAGCGTCGAGCGGGCGTCATCGACCGCCTTGTCGAAGGCGGGATCGCTGTAGCTCGACCAGATGCTCCCGGTGTGAAACAGCGGATAGATGACGCCGTCGGCGTCCAGGCACGAGCACGACCACTGCCCGTAGCGGAGATCCCCCCAGTCGTGTTGGGGGGACTGGATTTTCTGCAGATACGTCCCAAAATCATACGACTGGATCTTGACGGTCACGCCCGCCTGCTCGAGCTGTCCCTGGATCGCCTGGATGATGCGCTGGTCGTAGGTCGGCGAGGTCGTAAACACGAGCGTCAGGCCGCCGGCATGACCGCTCTCGGCTAGCAACTGGTTCGCCTTCGCGAGATCGTGAGGGTAGCCCGGGATCTTCGGATCGTGGCCAAAGTGGCGGGACGTCAGCAGCTCGGTAACCGACCGGGCATAGCCCGCGAGCAGGATCCGGATCAGCGATGCGGCGTCCACCGCGTGCGCGATCGCTGCCCGCGCGCGCACGTCCCGCAGCGGGCCCGGCCCGAGCGCGTTGAACGCCAGATACGCGACGCGCTCGGTCGCCCCCCCGAGCAGTTGGAGCTTGGGATCGCGCTTGATTGTCTTGACGTCATCAGAGGTGAGTCCGAGGGCGAGCTGGGCCCGCCCGGACTGCAGGTCGGCGACGCGCGTCGCCGTTTCAGGCACCGTCCGAAACGTGACCTCGTCGATCTGCGGCCGGCCTCTCCAGTAGGCCGGGACCGCCCGCAGCGTCACGTGGTCGCCGCGGAGCCAGGCGGCGAAGCGGTATGGGCCGCTCCCCATCGGATGCGCGTTGGCGTACGGCTGATCATGGGCCTGCATGTACGCCTTGGAGACGATGCTGAGGTTGACGAGCTGGGCGAGCAGCACAGGGTACGGCCGCGACGTGATGATGGTGAGCGTATCCGGTCCCGTCGCCTTGACGGTGGCGATCGCGCTAAAGTTGGCGTACTGAGGACTGTTGAACTGCCGGTCGAGAATGCGCGCGAGGCTGGCCTCCACGTCGGCGGCCACCAATGGCGTGCCGTCGTGAAACCTGACGTCGTTGCGGATGGTGAAGTGCCATTCGGTCGGGCTGACGGCCGTCCACGCCGTGGCGACATCGGCCTCGATTGCGCTCGTTTGGGGGTTGCGGTGAAGAAAGTTGTCGTAGATGTTGCGGTAGACGTCGTAACTGTTGGTGTCATACTGACGCCCGGGGTCGAGCGTCGCCGGATCCCCCTGGAGATCGACCGTCAAGGCGGTCGCCCCGGTGGTCATGGTTGGTCCTGCGGCGGCCACCGTCAGCGCGAGTGCGAGCGCCGCCAGGATCCGAATTGCCATTGGGACCAGCCCCTTGTCGAACAGAGTCGGGCTGTCAGGACGTTTCGTGAGGGCGCTCGCGACCCCTTCACCGCTCGCACTGGATCGGACTTAATGATATATAGAAGTCTATATATTTAGGTAGAATCAAGGGAGCCCCGGCTGACGCCCCCACCGTTGGCAAGGGCGTGGAGAGTCTCTCGGGCCGGTTTGGCTCTTCTCGCTTTCTGGTGTCCGGCATAGCCGCAACACCCCTCCCCCGGGAAGTTCGCCAGAGAGTGAATGGAGGATTTCAATGTCGTGGGAGAGAACTGGTGCTCGATTGCGACCGATCGGCCCCTCATCGTCGCAGCCGTAGAAGCCATACACAGAAATGGGGTCGTAGCCGACGGGGAACACGTTCGCGATCGTCAACCAGAAGGGCGGAGTGGGGAAAACCACCACTGCCGTCAATCTATCCGCCGCTCTTGCCTCCCTCGGGCGCATCATCCTGCTTGTGGACCTCGACCCCCAGGGCAATTCGACGAGCGGGGTCGGCATCTCCAAGACCGGCCTGCGGATGTCGGTCTATGACGTCCTGATCGGTGGAGATCCCATTGACCACGTCATCCAGCGGACTGCAACGGCCGGCCTGGACCTGGTTCCCTCGGACGTCCGATTGGCAGGGGCCGAAGTGGAGCTCACCGCGACGATCGCGCGGGAGAATCGGCTGAAGGCGGCTCTGAGGACGGTCCGGAACCACTACGATGTCGTCCTCATCGACTGCCCGCCTTCCCTAGGCCTCCTGACGATCAACGCGCTCACCGCCGCGGACGCGTGCCTCATTCCCCTGCAATGCGAGTATTACGCCCTCGAGGGGTTGTCCTCGCTCGTGACGACGATCGACCTCGTCAGGCGCCACCTCAATACCGGTCTCGAAGTGTCGGGAGTCCTCCTGACGATGGCGGATCCCCGAACAAAACTCTCCGACCAGGTGGCGACCGAGGTCAGGAACCACTTTGGGAGCAAGGTCTTCGAGACGGTCGTCCCAAGGAGCGTCCGGCTGGCCGAAGCCCCAAGTTATGGCCAGCCGATCATCGCGTACGCGCCCGCGTCGCGTGGCGCGGCAGCCTACCTGACCCTGGCAGGCGAGTTCGCCGACCGTATCGGCCTCCCCCATGGCTCCAATCGGGGAGCCGTACAGGTGCCGGCGTCGGCCGCCGGGGTCGACCCCAACGGGGACGGAGGCGACTGATATGACCAAGCGAGGGCTCGGCCGCGGTCTCGCAGCCCTGATTCCTGGGGCAGGGGCGGTGGAGGGGGTGAATCAGGTGCAGGGATCGGGTCCGGTGCAGGATCTGGAGATTTCAGCGCTCTCGGCGAGCCCATTTCAGCCGAGGCACGAGATTGCAGGGCCGGCGTTCGAAGAACTGGTGGCCTCTGTCAGGCGCTACGGCGTCCTGCAGCCCATTGTCGCCCGCCCGGCCAACGGAGGCTATCAGGTGGTCGCCGGGGAGCGCCGCTTGAAGGCGGCGCAGGCGGCCGGCCTGACGAGGATCCCGGCTGTGGTCAGGGATGTCTCTGACGAAGAGGCCTTGGAAGTCGCACTCGTCGAGAACCTCCGCCGGGAGGACCTGAATCCTGTCGAGCGCGCTCGAGCCTACAGGAGGCTGGTGGACGAGTTCCGGCTGACCCAGGACCAGGTTGCGGACGCTACTGGGGGGAGCAGGTCTTCCGTCGCCAACACGATGCGGCTCCTTGAGCTCCCCTCGGATGTGCAGGACGCCATCGAAAACGGGCGGTTGAGCGAGGGACACGGCCGCGCTCTGTTAAGCGTGCCGGACCACACCCGCCTGGTCCAGATCTGGCAGCATATTGAGAAGCGGGGCCTCTCGGTCAGGGAGACCGAGGCGCTGATCAAGGCCACGTTGCGAAATGTTTCACGTGAAACAATTTCTCGCCGGCGGCTGACAGGGGACCCCGTGCTGACGGATATCGCCGCGCAGCTCCAGGAGCGGTTCGGCACCGGCGTGAGTATTCTCTCCAAAGGCAAGCGGGGGACAATCCAGATCCAGTACTACTCCCACGAAGATCTGGAGCGACTGGTCGAGATCATGCTCCGGTAGAGGCTTGGCGGGGCACTACCAGGCCATCTGACCCGTTCGGCCCTCACACTGTAGTCACAAACTCCGCTTCCCGCTCGCCACGGTCTCCCCTTGAGAGGAGCCGGGTAATCGCCCTGGCCAATCTCCTGACCCCTTCGGCCGCCACATCCTCGGGGTTGTCGGCGAACGAGATCCGCAGCCCCGCAGGCGGGGGCTCGTGAGGCAGGAAGAGGTCGCCCAATGCGCAGGCCACCCCCTCTTTGAGGCCTTCCTCGAAGGCCTCGGCAGCCCGGATCCCATCTGGCAGGTGAATCCACAGATTGAATCCCGCCGCCGGATGGGTCCACTTGACGCCGGCAGGCATGACCTCTTTCAGTGTCCGGAGGAGCGCATCCCGTCTGCGCCGGTAGGTCTCCCGCGCGGCCACCAGATCCCGCGTGTACTGGGGAGCAGACAGATACCGCCAGAGAGTCCGTTGGATCAGCGGCGACGTGAACCGATCCCCAAGCGACTTGGATTCAGCGAGCCTGGTCATCAGCGGTCCGTGAGCGATCACACACCCGACCCGGAGGCCCGGGATGACCGTCTTCGAGAAGCTCACTACGAGCGCGACATGGCCGCCCGCGTCGAAGGCTTTGACAGCCGGCGGCGCGTCCGCATCGTAGGCAAACTCGCTGCAGCTATCGTCCTCCAGAATGAGCAGGTTGTGCCGGCGCGCCAGCGAGGCCAGCTGGCGGCGCCGCTCTTCGGCCATGGTGATGCCGGTGGGATTGTGGCCGGTCGGGATCGTGTACATGAGCCGCGGCCGGTACCGCTCGATCAGCGAGGCGATCTGGTCAACCCGAGGCCCCTCCGCCTCCAAGGGAACGCTGAGCAGCTTGGCGCCACGGCCCTCGAGGATGTCCAGCGCCGTGATGAAGGTCGGGCTCTCGACCAGCACGTAATCCCCCGGCCCCACAAACGTGCGCGCGATGAGATCGATGGCCTGCTGCGAGCCCGACGTCACGAGGATGTCTTCCGGACGCGCGGTGATGCCCATCGATGCGCTGCGCTCCGCGATCCACGAGCGCAGGTGGAAATCCCCCTGCGGCGTTCCGTATTGGAGAAACCTCGGATCTTCAAGCGCCATCACCCGGCTCCAGAGGCGACCCAGTGAACGGAGCGGGAAGAGACCCGGATCCGGCGTCCCACCGGCCAACGAGATCATGCCGGACCGCCGTCCCGGACGCAGAAGGGATTGCATCGCAGCGATCCTGGGTGCCCGCAGGTAGACGGGCATGGAAGACTGCCACTCGTCGCGGCTCTCTGGTCCACCGGAGAATTCGCCGGTCTGGCGCAGCGCAGGGTCAGCCCCGCCGCCATCGTCGGACGGCGTTCTGACGAATGTCCCGCGTCCTGGGGAAGCCCCGATGAGCCCTTCGGCGGCCAGCGCATTGTAGGCTTGAACGACGGTAATCGGGCTCACCCGGAGGGTTCTCGCCAGGCTCCTGACTGACGGGAGCTTCGCTCCCGGCGTCAAATCGCCCGACCGGATGCGTCCGCCGATTCCGGCGTGGACCTGCCGATAGAGGGGAGTCTCAGACGAGCGGTCCAGGGTGATGTCCATGCGGTCCCCCTACTCTAGGAGTCCGATGGGTGTTGCCGGACTCCACCACGGCTAAGCTTGGGATTTTGGCTCAAATCTGTTGGCCGGGATAACTGTGTATCTAAGTGTACTCATTGATCTATTGGATTTATTGACAATATGATGAAGCATCGTATAATCACTGTAGCGACTTTCTTGAGTATAGTCAACATATGTTATTAGATACACTGGAAACCAGGACACTGGATGTAATGGTGGGTGCCAGGAATGACGAGAGATGAGGGCTGGGCGATCCTGAACGAGCATACAAAAAACCCCAACCTCATCAAGCACATGGTGGCGGTGGAGGCGGTCATGCGGACGTATGCCCGGCGGTTCGGCGAGGATGAAGCGGCCTGGGGTCTCGCCGGTCTCCTCCACGACCTGGACTACGAGAAGCATCCCTCACAGGAGGCAGGGCATCCCTTCGTGGGGGTGGGGATGCTGCGCGAGCGGGGCCTCGATGAGAGCCTCTGCCGGGCCATCCTGTCGCACGCGGACTACAGCGGCGTTCCCCGGGTCACACGGATGGAGAAGGCCTTGTTCGCCGCGGACGAGCTCAGCGGGTTCGTGATCGCCGTGGCGCTGGTCAGACCGACGAAGGCGCTGTCGGACGTCGACGTGACGTCCGTCAAGAAGAAGATGAAGGACAAGGCGTTCGCGAAGGCCGTCCGCCGCGAGGATATCGTCAAAGGCGCGGAGGAGATGGGCATGCCGCTCGAGGAGCACATCGCCGCCGTCATCACGGCTCTTCAGGGGATCGCGCCGGAACTGGGCCTGAATGGGATCGGGAGTTGAGGAGACTCGAACCACGGGAGGCGTGCACATGGCGGACATTGGAACGGTAAAGCTCAAGCGAGGTCTGGCCCAGATGCTGAAGGGTGGCGTCATCATGGACGTGACGACCGCCGAGCAGGCGAAGATCGCCGAGGATGCCGGCGCCTGCGCGGTCATGGCGCTGGAGCGCGTGCCCGCCGATATCCGGGCGGAGGGCGGCGTGGCCCGAATGGCCGATCCCCTCAAGGTCAAGGAGATCATGGAAGTGGTCACGATTCCCGTGATGGCCAAGGTTCGGATCGGCCACTTCGTCGAGGCGCGGGTGCTCGAGGCGCTGGGCGTCGACTTCATCGACGAGAGCGAGGTCCTCACCCCCGCGGACGAGCGGTACCACATCAACAAGCACGTTTTCAAAATCCCGTTCGTGTGCGGCTGCCGCGATCTCGGCGAGGCGCTCCGCCGGATCGGTGAGGGCGCGGCGATGATCCGAACGAAGGGTGAGGCGGGCACCGGGAACGTCGTCGAAGCGGTCCGCCACATGCGCGCGGTGATGGACGGCATCCGCGCACTCCAGGCGGCTCCAGAAGAGGAGCTGATGACGGTCGCCAAAGAGCTCGGCGCTCCGTACGAGCTCGTGCTCGAGACCCGGTCGCTCGGGCGGCTGCCCGTGGTGAATTTCTCGGCGGGAGGGCTCGCCACGCCGGCGGATGCGGCGCTGATGATGCAGCTCGGGTGCGACGGGAACTTCGTCGGCTCGGGCATCTTCAAGTCCAAGGATCCGGCCAGGCGGGCC